>CAUQQW010000027.1:0-21767 GCA_963520365.1 uncultured Kingella sp. | reverse complement strand
AGATGGGGGGAATTTAAAGGGTTCTTGGGAGTTTTGCAAAGGTTTCAGGCTGCCTATTGTGTTGCTCGTAAGGCAGCCTGAAAACGTTACTGCAATGTTTAACCGCTCGCTGATATTGGCAACAATTATTCTTGCTTTCCATAACATTAACCAGCATCGCCATTCCATTTTCAGGCTGCCTTTCATACAACGCGAAAGGCAGCTTGAAAACATTTAACTCGCTGAAAACGTTAATTCACCGTGCCCAGCAATTCGCCGACGCGTGTTTCGGCGCTTTCTTGCAAGCGTTCGTCTAGCGTGATGGCGTTGTGTGGGAACAGGTTGATAACGGTTGAGCCGAGTAGGAATGCGCCCATTTCGTCGCCTTGGTTGAAGCGGATGGCTTGTTCGCCATCGGCGGGGTAGTCCCACACGCGGACGGTTTCGCTGCGCGGTGGGTTGATGATGCCTGCCCATGTGGTGCGGATGCTGGCGGTGATGGTGGCACCAACGAGAATTTGCACCATTTTGCCAAAGGCGGTATCAAACACGCAGATAACGCGTTCGTTGCGAGCAAAAAGGTTGGGGATGTGTTGGGCGAGAAAGGGATTAACGGAATAAAGTTCGCCAGGGACGTAAATCATTTGGCGCAAGGTGGCGGCGCAGGGCATGTGCACGCGGTGGTAGTCGCGCGGGGAAAGGTAGGTGGTGATGAATGTGCCGTTGGCAAATTGGGCGGCTAGGGCTTTGTCGCCTGCGAGCAGGTCTTCCAGTGTGAAGCTGTGTCCTTTGGCTTGCAGCAGTTGGTTGGCTTGGATGGCGCCGCTTTGGCTCACGCGCCCGTCGGCTGGCAGGGCGATTTGTTTTTCGTCTGCAACGATGGGGCGTGCGCCGTCTTTAAGCGCGCGGGTGAAGAATTGGTTGAAGGTGGGGTAGTCGCTGGGGTTGGGCTGGGCGGCTTCTTGCCAGTTGATTTTGTAGGCGCGGGCGAATTGTTTGATGATGAAGTGGGTGGCTGCGCCCCATTGTTGGTTGGCAATCCAGCCTGCTAGGTGGGTGAGCGCGTGCTGGGGGGTAAGGTAATGCAGGGCGAGTTTGATGCGTTGGCTGGGGGTGGGTTTGGGGTAAAGTTTATGTGGCATGGGTTGTCCTTGGGTTGGGGCAGCCTGAAAACGGGTCGATGAATGATAAGAAATGTTTGGGCTGCGGGGCGTGGTGCGCGGCGCAACGCGCGAGAATGGCTTGTTTGAAAATTGATGGGGCAGCCTGAAAACTGTGGAATGGCTTTTCAGGCTGCCTTTGGCTGGGGGTTATAAGCCCATTTCGTCTAGCTTGGCGAGTGCGTCTTTGGCGTCTTGGTTGTCTTGGGCTTGGGCTTTGTTCCACCAATGCCGCGCGTGGGTGTATTGCTTGGCGTTGGCGTAGAGCACGCCAAGGTTGTATTGGGCAGGGGCGTGTCCTTGCAGGGCGGCGGCTTCGTACCAATCGGCGGCGGTGTCGGTGTCTTGTGGCACGCCGATGCCTTGGGTGTAGAGTGAGCCGAGTTGGTATTGGGCGTCGTCGATGCCGTGTTCGGCGGCGCGTTGCCAATAGTGGGCGGCTTTTTCGGGATTGGGGGTGCCGATTTCTTCGTCCATTAGCAAGTAGCCGAGATAGTGTTGGGCGGGCGGGATGTCGTTGTCGGCGGCAAGGGTACAATAGGCGATGGCTTTGGCAGCATCGGGTTCGGTGCCTTGCCCGTTGTGATACATGATGGCGAGGTTAAACTGGGCTTGCGCGTCGCCTGAATCGGCAAGCGCTTGCCATGCGGCAAGCGCAGTGGCGTAGTCGCCGTTTTGGTAGGCGGTTAGGGCTTCGTCTTGGGCGGCGTGGTTTTTGTTGTCGTGTTCGTTTTGGGCTTCGGTGGTCATGATGATGCTTTCTGGTTTGGAGTTAAAAGGATGGATAAGCTGTTGCAAGCGATGTGCCAGTTTTCAGGCTGCCCTGATATGCAGCTGAGGCAGCCTGAAAATCATTTTTTCAACAACAAGGTTAAGCCATCGCCCAGCGGCAGAGTAAGCGGGATGATGCGGTTATCTTGCGGCAGGCTGGCGTTGAATGTTTGCAAAATGGCTTGGCTGGCGGGGCTGCGTTCGTGGGTGGTTTGGATGATGCGCCCGCCCAGCAGCAAATTGTCTATGGCGATGATGCCGCCGCTGCGGATGAGTTTCAGGCTGCGTTCGTAGTAATGCGGGGTGGGCGGTTTGTCGGCATCTATAAATATCATGTCGTAGCTGCCTGCTTTGCCTTGGGCGATGAGTTCGTCCAGCGTGATGATGGCGGGTTGCAGGTGCAGCGTGATTTTGTGGGCGATGCCTGCGCGTTGCCAATGCTGTTGCGCGATGGCGGTGTGGGTTACGTTAATATCGCAGCAGGTGAGCCGTGCGTTATCGGGCAGCGCAAGGGCGATGGCGGTGCTGCTGTATCCCGTGAACGTGCCGATTTCCAAATAATTTTCCACGCGCATCAGCCGCGCCAGCCACGCCAGCAAAGCGGCTTGCTCGGGGGCGATTGCCATTTTGCCGAGCCGATGCGCTTCGGTGTGCGCGCGGATTTGAGCGAGAATGGGGTGTTCAGGTTCGCTGATTTGGCGCAGATAGGCGAGTAAATCGGGCGTGAATTGCGGGGCGTGAACAGTCATTTTCAGGCTGCCTAATTAAAATTCAGACAACCCATGTTGTGGCATGGATTGTCTTGTTGTGCCGTTAATCGGCTTGGTAGGTGTAAGGTTTTTTGGCGATGCGCGATTCGGCAAAGGCTTTTTGTTCATCGGCATTGAGTTCTACGTCCCACAACAAACGGCGGTTTTTCAGGCGTTGCTCGGCTTCTTCGGGGTGTTGTTCAATGAATTCGTTTAAAAATTGCGTGGTGTCGGATTGGTAGTTATACATGGTGTGTCCTTTGTGAAAGGGCGCATTTTACTGGGAAAGTTCATGCCGGGGAAAGGGTTTCGGCTTTTTAGGCTGCCTTTGGCAGATACGGCAGCCTGAAAACAGCATTCAAGCGGATTATGCAAAATATTGCTCAACCAATGCTTCTGCCTGTTGCAACCATGCTTTTCGTTCCGCTTCGCTGCTGTCGGCAATCACGCGAAACATCAAGCGGTCAAACACGTTTACGCCACAAAAAGCGAAAATGCAATCGCGCCACAAGCGTTGCAAAGGGTCGCCAAACACTTCGTTTTCCCGCTCCGGCGGCGTGTTGGATGTATTAAACACCAACGCCGCTTTTGCTTTGAGCAAACCCAATGGCAAACCGCCACCATTGTCGCCCTCCGGAAAAGCATACGCCACATTTTCCCGCAACACCCTATCCACCCAGCCTGTCAAAATGGCAGGCGGCTGCCCCCACCAATTGGGATGCACGATAACAATGCCGTCTGTTTGGCGGATTTCTTCTTGATGCAAGCGCACAAGCGCATCATCTGTGGCATCGCTTGCCAATTCCTGCGCGGGCATAATCGGGTTGAACTGCTCGCGGTACAAATGATGAAACCACACTTCATGCCCCTTGCGTTGCAAAGCGTTTACAACAGTTTCTGCAACCGCAGCATTAAAACTGCCGTCATACGGATGCGCCAAAATCACCGATATTTTCATTATCCCTCTCCAAAAGTAAAAAGGCAGCCTGAAAAGCATGCCGTTTAAGCCGTCTAAAACAAACGGACACAGGCAGCATACATAAAGCAAAACCGCAAATCAAGCAGCCATCAAAAAACGCCGCCGCACAAATTGCGCTAAACCATTTATCAAAAAACCCAACACTATTTTATGGAAGGTGCGGCTTACAAAAAAAACTACATCCCCTTACATAACTTCACAAAAAAACATTACAATAGCCCGCAGCAGGCATAGGCAGCCTGAAACGCTGTTCAGCAAAGCTAAAACCACCACCCCTGCCCCAAAGGAATAATGTGCCATGAAAGAAGCCCGCAATTTCTCCTACCTATTCGGTTCAAACGCGCCCTATATCGAAGAACTCTACGAATCCTATCTCGACAACCCCCAATCCGTTGAAGAAACATGGCAACGCTATTTCGCCGACCTTGCCAACACAGGCAGCGGCACAAAAGACGTTGCCCACCATCCCATTCAAGAATCTTTCGTCCAGCTTGCCAAGCAACAGCGCAGCGCCAGCAATGCCACCAAAGGCTTGGACGAAGATTTGCTAAAAAAACAAATCGCCGTGCTGCGCCTGATGACTGCCTACCGCATTCAAGGCTCCGATGCCGCCGATTTAGACCCGTTAAAACTGCGCCATCCGCGCCCCGTGCAAGGCTTGCAGCCTGAAGAACACGGCTTAACCAACGCCGATATGGCAGTGCAATTTGGGCTGGGCGATGGCGATTTTTCTGTGGGCGATGCGGGCAAAATGTCGCTATCCGAAATTATCAATAAGCTACAACGCACCTATTGCCAACACATCGGCGTGGAATATATGCACATCGGCAGCCTGAAAGAGCGCCTATGGATACGCCAACGCTTTGAAGGCGATTTATCCACTCCACATTTCAGCACAGACGAAAAACGCTATCTGCTCAAACAAATCACCGCCGCCGAAACGCTGGAACGCTATTTGCACACCAAATACGTTGGGCAAAAACGCTTTTCAGTGGAAGGCGGCGAAAGCGCGATTGCAGGCTTAAACTATCTCATCCAAAACGCCAGCAAAGACGGCGTGGAAGAAATCATCATCGGCATGGCGCATCGCGGGCGGTTAAACGTGTTGGTTAACGCCTTGGGCAAAAAACCCGCCGATTTGTTTGCCGAATTTGAAGGCAAGCAAGACATCAAATTCCCCAGCGGCGACGTGAAATACCACAACGGTTTCAGCTCCGACATTGCCACGCCACACGGCGCAGTGCACGTTACCCTTGCCTTCAACCCTTCGCATCTGGAAATTGTGAACCCTGTGGTGGAAGGCTCTGCCCGCGCCAAACAGCGCCGCCGTGGCGAAAAAGGCGCAGAGCAAGTGTTGCCCGTGTTGATTCATGGCGACAGCGCCTTTATCGGCTTGGGCGTGAACCAAGCGACGTTTAACCTATCGCGCACACGCGGTTACGGCACAGGCGGCACGGTACACATCGTAATCAACAACCAAATCGGCTTCACCACATCCGACACCCGCGACACCCGCTCCGCCGTGTATTGCACCGACATCGCCAAAATGGTGGAAGCGCCGATTTTCCATGTAAACGGCGATGACCCCGAAGCCGTGTGCTATGTGATTCAGGCTGCCTTAGACTATCGCCACACCTTCCATAAAGACGTGGTGGTGGATGTGGTCTGCTTCCGCAAACTGGGGCACAACGAAGGCGACGACCCCACCCTAACTCAGCCTTTGATGTATCGCGCCATCGCCAAACACCCTGGCACGCGCGCGCTGTATGCCGAGAAATTGGTTAACGAAGGCGTGCTCACGGCAGAACAAGCCGACGGCTTTGTAACCGCGTATCGCGAAGCTTTGGACAAGGGCGAACACGTTGAACTCACCCGTTTAACCGATTACGAAAACAAATACCGCGTGGATTGGAGCAAATACCAAAGCAAAGATTGGCGCGAGCCTGTGGAAACAGGATTGCCCGCTGCCGACATCGCGCGTTTAACCGAAAAATTCACCGCCGTGCCCGAAAACTTTGGCTTGCACAACACCGCCAAGCGCGTGATTGAGCAGCGCAAAGCCATGGCAAAAGGCGAGCAGCCGCTGGACTGGGGCATGGCAGAAACCATTGCCTACGCCAGCATGGTTACCAACGGCACGCCCGTGCGCATTTCGGGCGAAGATTCGGGGCGCGGCACGTTCTCGCATCGCCACGCCGTGTTGCACGACACGCAACGGCAAAAACACGATTTGGGCATTTACACCCCGCTGGAACACATGGCGGAAAACCAAGCATCGTTTACCGTGATTGACAGCATTCTCAACGAAGAAGCCGTGTTGGCGTATGAATACGGACACGCTTGCTCCGCGCCCGAGCAGCTCACCATTTGGGAAGCGCAGTTCGGCGATTTTGCCAACGGCGCGCAAGTGGCGATTGACCAGTTTATCTCGTCTGGTGAAACCAAATGGGGGCGGATGTGCGGCTTAACCGTTATCCTGCCGCATGGCTACGATGGGCAAGGCCCTGAGCATTCATCGGGGCGATTGGAGCGTTGGCTGCAACTGTGTTCCGAAGAAAATATGCAGGTGATTATGCCCAGCGAAGCCGCGCAAATGTTCCATATTTTGCGCCGCCAAACGCTGCGCTCTTACCGCAAGCCGTTGGTGATTTTTATGTCCAAACGCTTGCTGCGCTTTAAAGATTCCACCAGCCCGCTGGCGCATTTTGTGGAAGGCACGGCATTCCGCCCTGTGATTGGCGATGGCTTATCGCGCGACAACAGCAAAGTGAAGCACGTGATTGTGTGCGCAGGGCAAGTGTATTATGACCTGCTGGCGGGACGCGCCGAGCGCGGCTTGGACAACGACATCGCCATCGTGCGGCTGGAACAGCTTTATCCGATGCCGTATCCCGAATTGGCCGCCGAGTTGGCAAAATACCCCAACGCGCAGCTGATGTGGGCGCAGGAAGAGCCGAAAAATCAAGGCGCGTGGTATCAAATCCGCCATCGCTTGGAGCGCGTGTTGGTGAATGCGGGCTGTGCGGATAAACGTTGGCTGGTGGTGGCGCGTCCGTCTAGCTCATCGCCAGCGGTGGGCTATGGCAGCTTGCACGCGGTGCAGTTGAAACAATTGGTTGAAGATGCGCTGAATCTGGCTAAATAGCTTGCTTGCCGATTTAAGGCAGCCTGAAAAACGGCTCGCCCGCATCGGCAACGATATTGGTTCATAACACAATAGGCAGCCTGAAAATCCCTTTTCCCTGTTTCAGGCTGCCCCAAACCCATAATCTTGGAGACAAATCATGATTGTTGAAGTAAACGTTCCCTTGTTCGCCGAAAGCATCACCGAAGGCACTTTGCTCAAATGGTATAAAAAAGTGGGCGAAAGCGTTGCTCGCGATGAAACGCTGGTGGATATTGAAACCGATAAAGTAGTGCTGGAAGTGCCTGCGCCGCAAGCGGGCGTGTTAGTGGAAATCATCGTGCAAGACGGCGAAACCGTTACCACGCAGCAATTGCTCGCCAAAATTGACACCACCGCCAGCGCGCAAGCGCCCGCTGTTCAGGCTGCCGCGCCTGTTGCCCAAGCCGCTGATGCGCCCGCGCCTGCCGCAAACAATCAAGCAGGCGTTGCCATGCCTGCCGCTGCCAAATTGGCGGCTGAAAAAGGCGTGGATGTGAACCAGATTCAAGGCTCGGGGCGAGATGGTCGCGTGTTAAAAGAAGATGTGCTCAATGCCCCTGCCGCGCCCAAAGCCGCCGCGCCTGCTGCGCCTGCCGTTCAGGCTGCCGCATTACCTGCGGGCGAGCGCTTTGAACAACGCGTGCCGATGAGCCGTTTGCGCGCGCGGGTGGCGGAACGTTTGCTGGAATCGCAAGCGCAAAACGCCATTTTGACCACGTTTAACGAAGTCAACATGAAACCTGTGATGGATTTGCGCGCCAAATACAAAGACAAATTTGAAAAAACCTATGGCATGAAGCTCGGCTTTATGTCGTTCTTTGTGAAAGCCGCCGTTGCCGCGCTGAAAAAATACCCGATTGTGAACGCATCGGTGGATG
This sequence comes from uncultured Kingella sp., assembly GCA_963520365.1. GTDB lineage: Bacteria > Pseudomonadota > Gammaproteobacteria > Burkholderiales > Neisseriaceae > Kingella_B. The sequence continues at coordinate 14,085 of CAUQQW010000027.1, read as the reverse complement.
GCAAAGACATTGTTTATCATGGCTATTTTGACATCGGCATCGCCATCGGCAGCCCACGCGGCTTGGTTGTGCCCATTTTGCGCGATGCCGACCAAATGAGCATTGCCGACATTGAACGTGCCATCGCCGATTACGCCGCCAAAGCCAAAGACGGCAAAATTGCGATTGAAGACCTAACAGGCGGCACATTCAGCATCACCAACGGCGGCACATTTGGCTCCATGATGTCCACGCCAATTATCAACCCGCCGCAATCTGCCATTTTGGGCATGCACGCCACCAAAGAACGCGCGGTGGTGGAAAACGGCGAAATTGTGGTGCGCCCGATGATGTATCTTGCGCTGTCGTATGACCACCGCATCATTGACGGGCGCGAAGCCGTGCTCACGCTGGTTACGATTAAAGAATTGCTGGAAGACCCCGCGCGTTTGGTGTTGGATGTTTGATAAGTGCGCATATTGATAGGCAGCCTGAAAACAAGGTTTATTGGTTTTCAGGCTGCCTTTGTTTAGATCTAACCTAATAGCGGTATGCGGAGTGGTTGTTAGGTTCTACGCTGATTCAATTACGCTGCGATTGGCATTGTGATTTATCAGCCGCAAATCTTGCTTAACAATAAAACCACATCCAAGCCCCCTACCCCAATCCTCCAAACCAAAGGCAGCCTGAAAACCCATTACCCAGTTTTCAGGCTGCCTATTTTCAGGCTGCGTTATTTAGACAACGGCTGCCATTTCCATTCCGCCACTTCGGGAATATCCTTGCCATGCTCGCGGATATAGCTGCGATGGAACGCAATGGTTTCGTCCATCTTGTTGGCAAAATCCGCCGCTTTGTCGCCGTAAACCGCTTGCGCCGCATCTTTGGCAACATGGAATCTGTCCATTTCCGACAACACGCGCATATCAAACGGCGTGGTGATGTCGCCATTTTCGCGGTAGCCGTGGATGCGCAGATTGTGGTTGTGGCGCGGGAAGAAAATGTCGCGAATCATGTTTTCATAGCCGTGGAAGCAGAACACAACAGGTTTGTCGCGGGTAAACAGCGCATCAAATGCTTCGTCGCTCAAACCGCGCGGGTCAATGCTGGGGTGGCGCAGTTTCAAAATGTCCACCACATTGATAAAGCGGATTTTCAGCTCGGGATAATGCTTGTGCAGCAAGTTCACCGCCGCCAACGCTTCCATGTTTGGCTCTGTGCCCGCCGCCGCGATCACCGCATCAGGCTCGCCATCGTGGCAAGTGGATGCCCATTCAATCACTTTGTAGCCTTCGCGCACCAATTCTTTGGCTTCGTCCGCGCTGTAAAACTGTGGGCGCAAGTGTTTAGACGACACGATTAAATTGATGCGGTCGCGCGAAGTTAAGGCTTCGCTCATCACCGCCAACAGCGTGTTGGCATCGGCGGGCAAATATTCGCGCACAAATTCGGGTTTTTTCTCTGCCAAATGGGTAAGCAAGCCAGGGTCTTGGTGGGTGTAGCCGTTGTGGTCTTGCTGGAACACGGTGGAAGTGGCAATCAAGTTCAGCGATGGATAATCCTTGCGCCACGGCGCATGGGTTTTGCATTTGCGCAACCATTTGAAATGCTGGGTAATCATAGAATCCACCACGCGGAAGAACGATTCATAGCTGGCAAAAAAGCCATGTCGCCCCGTTAAAACGTAGCCTTCCAAAAAGCCTTCGGCTTGGTGTTCCGATAGCTGCGAATCAATCACGCGCCCCACAGGCGCAATCCATTCATCATACGCCGCATCGCGCGCGCCCAGCCATTGACGGTTGGTTACTTTAAACACTTCGTTCAAGCGGTTGGATTTGGTTTCGTCTGGGCCAAAGATGCGGAAATTATCGGGGTTGGCGGTAATCACATCCGCCATCAAGCGTCCGCACTCAATCATATCTTGCGCATCTTGGCTACCAGGAGTACCAATTTTTAGCGCGTGTTTCGTCCAATCGGGCATCACCAAAGCCTTGGGCGCAACGCCACCATTGGTAATCGGATGCACCGACATCCGTTTTGCGCCTTTGGGCGAAATCTCGCGCCATTTGTCTAAAAAGCGACCGTTGTCGTCAAACAATTCTTCTGGGCGATAACTGCGCAGCCATGCTTCCAGCGCATCGGCGGTGCTCATATCGTGCGAATTGGTGGGAATCGGCACTTGGTGGGCGCGAAAGCCACCTTCAATCGGCTCGCCGTTCCAAGTTTTCGGGCCGGTCCAGCCTTTGGGAATGCGCGCCACCAACACGGGCCAACGCGGCATGGTGGCCTCTTCTGCGCTGCGGCTGCGCGCGTCTTGCCAAATCGCCAAAATGCGCTCCACCGCTTCGTCTAATTTTTGCGCCATGATGGCGTGGCTATGGGCAGGGTCGCTCACTTCCACAAAAATCGGCTCCCAGCCCATACCGTTGAAATATTGGGTTAATTCAGCATCGGTTTTACGCGCCAAAATGGTGGGGTTGTGGATTTTGCCGCCGTTTAAATACAAAATCGGCAACACCGCACCATCGTTCACAGGGTTGATAAACGTATTACCAAACCAGCCTGCACACAACGGCCCTGTTTCTGCTTCGCCATCGCCAATCACCGCAGCGGCGATGATATTGGGGTTATCCAACACCGCGCCAAAAGCGTGGGACAAGGCATAGCCCAATTCGCCACCTTCGTGGATAGACCCAGGGGTTTCAGGCGCGGCGTGCGAAGCGATGCCGCCGGGGAACGAGAAGATTTTGCACAGTTTTTTTAGCCCTGCTTCGTCTTGGGTGATTTCGGGATAGATTTCGGTGTAGCTGTGGTCCAGATAGGAATTGGACACCATTACTTGCCCGCCATGCCCTGGTCCTTCAATGTAGAACATATCCACATCATATTTGTTGATGGCGCGGTTTAAATGGGCATAGATGAAGTTTTGCCCTGGCACTGTGCCCCAATGCCCGATAGGGTGCGCTTTCACATCGTTTGCCGTTAGCGGTTTTTTGAGCAATGGGTTGTCTTTTAAATACATTTGCGCGGCGGAAATGTAGTTAGCGGCGCGCCACCAAGCATCTACTTTGGCGAGGTATTCGGGAGTATCAAATTGCGTGTTTTGCATATTTTTCTCTTTCTATCGTTGTTTGCAATGGATTACGGTGTGCAATCATACTCTCTTTGTCTGTGTTGTTGTAATAAAACTAGAATAGTTTGCGCATAAATTGCGCATAAACAAAGGCAACCTGAAAACTAAATTTCAGGCTGCCTTAATTATGCTGGCAACGGCGTGATTAAATTACAAGCCAGACAAACGCGCGGTGTCGTGGGCAATCATCAATTCTTCGTTGGTGGGGATGACTACGCCAGCCACGGGGCTGTTTTCGGCGGTGATGTAGCCGCCATTGCCAAAGCGTGCGGCTAGGTTGCGCTCGTGGTCGGCTTTCAAGCCCAAAAATTCGCAGTATGCCAACACTTTTTCGCGGATAACATTGGAGTTTTCGCCGATGCCGCCTGTGAACACCACGGCATCCACGCCGCCTGCGGCAACCGCCATAGCGGCAACGTATTTCGCCAAGCGGTAGGAGAAAATTTCCAACGCCAATACTGCGCCTGCGTGTCCTTTTTCGGCGTTTTCTTCAATGGTGCGACAGTCGTTAGACAAGCCTGAAATGCCGAGCAAGCCGCTTTCTTTGTTCAACATATCGGTAATTTGTTGAATGTTCATGCCTGCGTTGTTTGCCAAGAATGAGAACACGCTGGGGTCAATGTCGCCAGAGCGTGTGCCCATTACCAAGCCTTCCAATGGGGTTAAGCCCATGCTGGTGTCCATACATTTGCCATTGCGCACGGCGGCGATGGATGCGCCGTTGCCCAAGTGGGCGATGACCAGTTTCAGGTTGCTGCTGTCTTTGCCCATAAAGCGAGCGGCTTCTTCGGCAACAAAGCGATAGCTGGTGCCGTGTGCGCCGTAACGGCGCAAGCCCAAATCGGTGTAGTATTTGCGTGGGATGGCGTAGATGTAGGCGTGTTCGGGCATGGTTTGGTGGAACGCAGTATCAAACACGGCAACATTGGGCAAGCCCACAAAATATTTGCGCGCGGCGTGGATGCCGAGCAAGTGTGCGGGGTTGTGCAAAGGAGCGAGCGGGATGCATTTTTCAATGCCCGCAATCACTTCGTCTGTAATCAACACAGAGTCGCTATACAATTCGCCGCCGCTCACCACGCGATGACCGATTGCGCCCACTTTTTCATACAAGCCCAATTTTTTCAATTCTGCCAACAAGGCTTCCACCGCGCCTGTGTGGTTAGGCGCGTGTGCCAATTCCACGCGCTCTTTTTCGCCGTTTACTTTGAAGGTGATGTAGGCATCGGGCAAGCCCATTTTTTCTGCCAAGCACGTCATCAACACGTCGCCATTGTCGTTGTTTAATACCGCGCCTTTGAGCGATGATGAGCCGCAGTTCAATACCAAAATCAGTTTATCTGTCATGATTGAGATGTCCTATAAATAATAAAAAGTCGTGAAGTTAATCGGGCGCACGCCCAAAAAAACCTGCGCATTCTAGCATGAAAAAGCCCCCAATATTGGGGGTTTTCGTTTTACTGATTTTCAGGCTGCCTTTTATTGCGCTACATTGCCGCTAATCGGTTTTCAGGCTGCCTAATGCTTCTTGCCCAACATTTTGCTCAACGGCAACACCACCGCGCACGCCGCCGCCCCCACCGCAATGCCCACGCCAATGGTAAAGCCCGTATCAGCAAAAAAATTGTTCCAATGAAAATGGTGCAGCCAAGCGACGTTGTGCACAAAAATCCCGCCACCCACCATAAACATCGCCAGCGTGCCCACCACGCTCAACCCGCGCATCAGCCAAGGCACAAAGCGCACCAAGCCCTTGCCCAGCCATTGCACTAATTTGCTCGGCTTGCGCATCAAATGAAAACCCAAATCATCCATTTTCACAATCATCGCCACCAAACCATACACCGCCACCGTCATCCCCACGCCCACCAGCGACAACGCCACCACCTTGCTCAGCATCGTAGCCTTACCCATGCTATCCATCGCACCCAACGCCAAAATCACAATCTCCGCTGACAAAATAAAATCGGTGCGAATTGCGCCGCGTATTTTCTCTTTTTCCGAATTTAATGAATCGGTTACGATTGGTTTCTCTGCATGGTCATCATGCGGCAAAATTTTGTGCAACAGCTTTTCCGCACCTTCAAAACACAAATACGCGCCGCCAATCATCAGCAAAGGCGTAATCCATTTGGGCGCAAACGCCGCCAGCAGCAGCGCAATCGGAATCAAAATCACCTTGTTCACCAGCGAGCCTTTGGCAACTTCCCACACAATCGGGATTTCGCGCTCCGCCGCCGCGCCCGTTACTTGGTTGGCATTCAACGCCAAATCATCGCCCACCACGCCAGCGGTTTTCTTGGCGGCAACTTTGGTCATCAACGCCACATCGTCCAGCACGGATGCAATGTCGTCCAACAAGGTAAAAAGAGAAGCTAATGCCATCGGGATTCCTATTTCAGCAAGATAATGAAAGGGCAGGATTATATTTTTAGGCAGCCTGAAAGTCTATGATGCGTTGGGCGAGGCATCGGCGGGTAAACACGTTTTCAGGCTGCCTTGATGCGCGGATATTAGGCAGCCTGAAACCTTTATAAAACCCACAATCAATGGCGCATCAAAGGCTCGCCAACATTTTGCCAGCCGATAAAGTCTGGTTGAATACGACCCATTTGACAACAAGCCACCGCTCCATTTTAGATTTCAGGCTGCCTAACCCTGCGCCCCAAGGCAGCCTGAAACGAAGTCCAAGCCACGCATCTATTTTCAGGCTGCCTAATCGCGTAAACACATACAGCCAAAAGGCAGCCTGAAAATCGGATAGTAAAATGGCAATCGCCCAATCCATCCCACCATCAACCCAATTCTTTGCCAGCACACGGCTTGCAAGCAAGCCGTAAGGAACGCGGGGCAAACATTTCAGGCTGCCCAACCTTCGCGCCCGCGTTCAAAGTTTCAGGCTGCCTACTCAAACAAATCCCCCTGCTTTTGCAAACTCAACACCTGCACATCGCTCGCCCCATGCGCAAACGAAACGTGCAACGTCTGCCCCTGCTTCAATGAATCCGCATCGCGAACCACCTGCCCCCGCGCATTCTGCACAATCGCAAAGCCCCGCTCCAACACCGCGTGCGGCGACATCGCCGCCAACACATCCGCCTGCTTCGCCAGCCGCGCCGATGCAGCCTGAAACCGCGTTTGCCAGCCAAACGACAAAGCAGCCTGAAACCGCTCCACCCGCTGCTGCGCCCGCGCCACATCAGGCTGCTGCCCGTGCAACGCCTGCGCCGCCTGCGCCACAAGATGCCGTTGTCCGCCAAGCTGCTGCCCCATCGCCCATGTTAATTGCGCCCGCAGTTGCGCCACTTGCGCCCGTTGTGTCTGCCATTTTTGGCGCGGATGCTGCAACTGCTTCGCCAAAAAATCCAACCGTTGCGCCGCATTCTGATAACGCTGTTGCAAGGCAGCCTGAAAACGCGCCTGATAATTCGCCAGCCTGCCCAGCAATTCCGCGCGATTCGTGCTCACCAATTCCGCCGCCCCCGTAGGCGTAGGCGTGCGCACATCCGCCACAAAATCCGCCAGCGTAAAATCCGTCTCATGCCCCACCCCGCTCACAATCGGCAAAGCACAATCCGCAATTGCCCGCGCCACCACTTCTTCATTAAACGCCCACAAATCTTCCAAGCTGCCGCCCCCGCGACACACAATCAACACATCCACTTCCGCGCGCGCATCCGCCGTGCGAATCGCATCCGCAATTTGCTGCTCGCTGCCCGCTCCCTGCACAGGCGTGGGATACACCACCACCGCAATATGCGGCGCACGACGGCGCAGCGTAGAAACCACATCGCGCAGCGCAGCCGCCGCCAAACTCGTTACCACACCAATGCGCTGCGGATTTTCAGGCAGCCTTTGTTTACGCTCAGGCGCGAATAAACCTTCCGCATCCAGCTTCTTTTTCAAGCGCTCATAACGCTCAAAAAGCTGCCCCACGCCCACTTGCCGCACCTCGTTTACATTGATTTGAAACTCGCCCCGCGCTGCATAAATCCCAATCCTGCCTCTCACTTCAACATGATCGCCCTCGCGCAACGGTTGCGCCAACCGCGCCGCCGCAAACTTAAACAACGTGCAACGCACCTGCGCCAAATCGTCTTTCAACACAAAATAATAATGCCCGCTTACCGCCCGCGTTAAATTAGACACTTCCCCCGCCACCCAAATGCCGACAAACTGCTGTTCCAGCAATTCATCCGCTATGCTGTTTAACTCATGCACCGATAACGCGCTAGGCGCAAATAAATCATCCATCGTATTTCCCGTAAGCCAACATAAAGAAAGCTGCCTGAAATTCAGGCAGCCTATTGTGCATCACGCTAAATTATTTCTTTTTAGCAGGTTTTGCTTTGCTTGCAGCAACCGCGTCTTTCAACGTTTTGCCAGCAGTAAATTTAGGCACGCGAGCCGCAGGGATTTTAATCGCTTCTTTGGTGCGTGGGTTCAAGCCTTGGCGAGCAGCGCGTTCAGCCACTTTAAAAGTACCAAAGCCAACCAAAGCAATGCTGTCGCCCGCTTTCAACGCGTCTTTTACAACAGTAGTGAATGCATCAACGGCTTTGCCAGCGTCAGTTTTAGTCAAACCAGCGTGTTGGGCGATAGCTTCAATCAATTCAGATTTATTCATAGTGAAGTTTCCTTTATGTTATGGTTAGGATATTCATATAAATGCCCGCAATATTCGGGCATTAACGCTGTTTTACAACAGACGAATTTATATCAATTCCTAAATTGCCGTGTCAAGCACAAAAGCAAAAAATGTTAAGAAATCGTGTTGAAAGCAACACAAATCAGTGCTGTTGCGCTTTTCTGCTGGATTTTGCTTTGGGCTTAGCAGGCACATTTTCAGGCTGCGTTTGCGCGATATATGGGGTAGGCTGGCGCTCCAAACCCCATTCAAAGACTTCATCAATCCATTTAACCGCATGAATTTCTAAACCATCTTTTACATTTTGCGGAATTTCTTCCAAATCCTTCACATTATCTTTCGGAATCAAAACATGCTTGATGCCGCCACGCAGCGCCGCCAGCAGTTTTTCTTTCAAACCGCCAATCGGCAATACTTCGCCGCGCAACGTGATTTCGCCCGTCATCGCCACATCGGCGCGCACAGGAATTCCTGTGAGCGCGGACACCATAGCCAGCGTCATCGCAATGCCCGCGCTTGGACCATCTTTGGGCGTTGCGCCTTCTGGAACGTGAACGTGCATATCGTTTTTTTCGTAAAAATCAGACGCGATGCCCAAACTTTCGGCGCGAGAACGCACCACCGACCACGCGGCGGTAATGGATTCCAGCATTACATCGCCCAATTTGCCTGTGCGCACGATGTTGCCTTTGCCTTTGAGCGCAACGGCTTCAATGGTGAGCAATTCGCCGCCCACTTCCGTCCACGCCAAGCCTGTTACTTGCCCCACGCGGTTTTCGCCAGCGGTTACGCCATAATCAAAACGGCGCACGCCTAAATAGTCGCTCAAATTATCGCTGGAAACCTTGATTACTTTGGCTTTTTGCGTTTTCAGGCTGCCTGAAAGCTCATTTTTAATCACGGCTTTGCGGCAAATTTTGGCGATTTCGCGGTCCAGCGAGCGCACACCCGCTTCGCGCGTGTAATAGCGCACAATGTCGCGCACAGCGGTTTCGTCAATCAACAATTCACCATCTTTTACGCCGTTGCGCTTCATTTGTTTGGGCACAAGGTATTGCATGGCGATGTTGATTTTTTCGTCTTCGGTGTAGCCCGATAGGCGGATGATTTCCATGCGGTCAAGCAGCGCGGGCGGAATGTCAAAGCTGTTGGATGTGGCGATAAACATCACGTCGCTCAAATCAAAATCCACTTCAACAAAATGGTCGGCAAACTTGGCGTTTTGTTCGGGGTCTAGCACTTCCAACAACGCCGCCGCAGGGTCGCCACGAAAATCGTTGCCCAGTTTATCAATTTCATCCAGCAAAAACAGCGGATTTTTCACGCCAGCTTTAACCATGCTTTGCATGATTTTGCCAGGCATGGAGCCAATATAGGTGCGGCGATGCCCACGGATTTCGCTTTCATCGCGCACGCCACCCAACGCCATGCGAACGTATTTACGCCCTGTGGCTTTGGCAATGCTCTCGCCCAGCGATGTTTTGCCAACCCCCGGTGGCCCAACCAAGCACAAGATTGGGCCTTTCAATTTATCGGTGCGCTTTTGCACAGCAAGATATTCCAAAATGCGCTCTTTTACTTTTTCCAAGCCGTAGTGATCTTCGTTGAGCACCAAATCGGCTTTGCTTAAGTCTTTGCTAACGCGCGTTTTTTTCTTCCACGGCAGTTCAATCAGCGTTTCAATATAATTACGCACCACAGTCGCTTCGGCAGACATTGCGGGCATCATTTTGAGTTTTTTCAGCTCGCTCATGGCTTTTTCTTCGCCTTCTTGGCTCATGCCTGCGGATTTGATTTGCTGTTCCAGCTTGTCTAATTCGCCTTTTTCGTCTTCTTCGCCCAGCTCTTTTTGGATAACTTTAATCTGCTCGTTGAGATAGTAATCGCGCTGGTTTTTCTCCATTTGGCGTTTCACTTTGCCACGAATGCGTTTTTCTAGCTGAGAAATTTCTAGCTCGCTCTCAATTTGTGCCAGCAAAAATTCCATGCGCTCGCCGATGTCTGCCAGTTCCAGCAGTTTTTGGCGTTGCTCTAATTTCAGTTGCAAATGAGCGGCGATGGTATCGGCTAGGCGGCTGTTGTCTTCAATTTCTTGAATGCTGGCGAGCACTTCGGCGGGGATTTTTTTGTTGGTTTTGGTGTATTGGTCAAATTGCGCCAATAGGCTGCGGCGCAAGGGTTCTTGCTCGGCAGGCGTGTTGATGCTGTCTTCTAACGGGGTTACTTGCGCTTTAAATAATTCGTCCGTGTCTTGCAGGGCGTTTACGCTGGCGCGTTGTTTGCCTTCCACCAATACTTTAACCGTGCCATCGGGCAGTTTTAAAACTTGTAGGATTTCGGCGATGGTGCCTGTTTCGTGTAAATCGTTTACGCTGGGTTCTTCGTCGTTGCCGTTTTTTTGCGCAAGCAGGAAGACGGTTTGATCGGCATTCATTGCGGCGTTAAGCGCGGCAACGGATTTGGCACGCCCAACAAACAGGGGTAAAACCATGTGCGGATAAACCACCATGTCGCGCAGGGGCAATGTGGGCAATGTGATGTGTTGAGATTTTTTTCTTGCCATGATGTTCTCTTGTATTGGTGAATAAGTGGGCAGCAAATGGGGCGTGCTGTGGGATATTTCAAGCAAAGGGGATAAAAAGTTTTCAGGCTGCCTTTTGTCGCATGGATTAGGCAGCCTGAAAATGGTTAGCGTGGTCGTCCTGCTTTGCGCTTGCCGCCCTGCTGGCGTTGTTGCTTCATCATTTCTTGATTGGCGGCTTGCTTGCTGATGCGTGCGCTTAATTGCTTTTCGGCTTCTTGCACCGAGCAACGCATGGCTTGACTGGCGATAAACAGCGCGTCTTTGCGGTCTTTGCCGCCTGAGAAATACATTCGGCGCAAATCGGCTGGGTTGATTTTGCCTGCTTTTAGGTCAATGTTGAAGCGGGCGGCGTTTTCAATCAGCTTTTTTTGTTTCCAATAAACCGTGCCCGTTGCGATACCAACAATTGCGGCAACGGCAGCTACGCCGATAATGGCGGCAACGATGGGATTGGCGCCCGACAAATAGGCGATGAATCCGATAACGGTTGCCATAGCAATCCAAATCAATATGGCGCGTTTTTTATCCATGATGGTGTTCCTTGTGTGTAGCAAAAAAGGGGTAATGTGGTTTTCAGGCTGCCTATTCAAGGCATGAAATGGGCAGCCTGAAAATGGGTTTTGTGGGTGGTTTCAGGCTGCCTTAGCTTGCCAACTGCATCACCAGCTGGCGCAAAGTTGCCCATGCTTCGCCCGCTTCCGCGCCTTTGATTTGGCGGTCAATTTGCGCGCAGGTTTTCAGCGCGTTCATCAAGCGCGGCACAGTTAAGCGTTTAACCGCTTGGCTGGCGTATTGTTGTTTATCGCCCCACAGGCGCAATTCGTTGCGCACGGCTTGCACGGTTTTGCCCTGTTTGAGTGCCGCGCTCAACCGTATCAACGTGCGCACATCTTCGGCAATCGCCCACAGCAGCAAAACAGGTTCTTCATCATCCGCTGCCAGCCCGTCTAACAAATGCGCGGTGCGGCGCACATTGCCGCTCATCCACGCCGCTGCAAGCTGAAACACATCAAAACGCGCCACATTGGCAATGCTTTCTTGCGCGTCTTGAATGCTGATTAAATGCCCTTGCGGAAACAGCAGCGCCAGCTTGTCTATTTCTTGCTTGGCGGCGAGCAAATTGCCTTCCACGCGCTCGGCAAACAGCGCAATGGCAGCGGCTTCGGCTTCCAAGCCATGTTGTTGCAGGCGGGTGTTAATCCACGCGGGCAACGCGTTACTGCTAACGGCTTTGGCTTCCAGCATCGTGCCGTGTTTGCTTAATGCGGCAAACCATTTGGCTTGCGTTTGCGCGCGTTCTAGCTTGGGCAACACAATCAACGTAACCGTGTCGCGCGGTAGGTTTTCTGCCAATTGCTGCAACGCTTCGCCACCGTTTTTGCCCACTTTGCCACTGGGAACATGAATTTCTAGCAGTTTCAAATCGGCAAACAAGCCTGCGCTATCGGCATTGGCTAAGACTTCGTTCCAATCAAAGCTGGCACTTTCTACGGTGTAGCTTTCGCGGTTTAAATAGCCGCGTTGCTTGGCTACGGCGCGGATGCTGTCTAAGGCTTCAATGCGCAGCAAATCTTCTTCGCCGTGGATAACATAAAGCGGCTGCAAAGTGCTTTTCAGGCTGCCTGAAAGCTGGTTGATATCAAGCTGGGGCATTATGGCGTAGGCTCGCTGGCGGTTTGCGATGTATTTTGTGGCGCGGCAGATGAATTTAAAAAGCCCAGCTGGCGCACGATTTGTTCAGCAGCATCGTTGTGCATATCGCGCCAAATGGTGCTGGTTTCTTCATCTTTGCCCAACGATAAGCCATCTGAATACGGCATGGTGCGGCGCACGTTCGCCACCAATTGTCCGCCCCACGGTTTGCCGTTGCGATAGGCTTGTGCGGTTACGCGCAGGGTAAACAAATATTCGTTGAGCTTGGCGGCGCGGGTGATGGTGTAGATGTCGCGCTTGTTGTCAAAGCTGGTTACGCGCAACTCGGCTTGCGCAGCTTTGGCTTGGGCAACGGGTTTGCCCGAAGCGTGGCGAATGGCGTTTTCAAGTGGTTTTTGCAGTTGCCCGCCCGAGATATACCATTTTTGTTCAGGCAGATGGTCGTAAGCGTATGTGCCTTTTAGATGAAAACCGCAGGCGGAAAGCGCGCTCACAGCGATAAATGGAACAAGTTTTTTCATGGCGTTTCTGGGGAATTTAGGGGCAAATAAAGTGGCGCATTATAGCGTTAAAAAGTTTTATTTTCCATTAAAAAGCCTTTACAAACGCGCTTGGCGGTTTGTAAAGGCTTGGGATGCGATGCCAGATAAGGCAGCCTGAAAATCACATGCGGCTCAACTCGCGCTGCAAGGCTTGGATGTTTTGCTGGCGATCCAACACCGCGCTTTCTAGCTGGCGAATGCGGGCATCGCGATTGGTGTCGTTCGCGCCTTTCACAATGCGCCCATCAGCTAGATTTTGCTTGGCTTGGGCAAGGGCGTTGCGCTCGTTGTTGAGTTCTTGTTCCAAGATGGTGCGCCGTCCGTTGGCGCGCGCGCTGCTGATTTTGGGCGCGGCAGGCATGGCCGGCTGCATATTGGCAACGGGCACGCTACGCGCGGGTGCTGCGCCGCCGCTGGGGCGGTAGCTGCTGCGCGAAGCAACGGATGTGCTGCGCGAAGTATCAACAGGCGCATCGTAATGATGTTTGATGCTGGTGTAGCTGCCAATTTTGTTGCCCAAATCAGCTTTGCCGCTGCCTTTTTTGGCGTTGGATGTGTAGCAGCCTTCGCCGCAGCTGTAAATCTCGGCAATCGCGCCTTGCGATAGGGTTAATAAAACCATGCTGGCTAAAAGTGTTTTTTTCATGTTTACAAGTCCTTTTTCAGGCTGCCTGAAACTCGCTATCGATTTGTTTGTTAATGGTTTCCAAATCTTCTTGCCATTGCAGCCATTCTTCTTCCAATTTTGTTAATTTTACTTTAATTTCGTTGGTTTTTGCTAATGTTTCTTGCAATTTGGCTTTGTTTTCAGGTTGATAGATGCTTTCTTGCGACAGTATGGCTTCGCACGCTTGTTGCTCGGCGGTGAGCGCGGCGATTTCCTTTTCGGCTTGGCCTATTTTTTGTTGCACGGGCTTGCTGCGGCGGGCGCGTTCTTGCCGCATTTGCGCTTCCTGCCGCTTGGTGTCTTTGCGGCTTTGCGACTGGTTGGACTGGGCGGGCGCGGCGGTGGCGTTTTCTTGCGCCAGCCGCCATGCGCGGTAGTCGTTTAAATCTCCATCAAAGGTTTTCAGGCTGCCTTTGTCTATCAGCAGGAATTGGTCGGTGGTGGCTTCAATCAGGCTGCGGTCGTGCGACACCAGAATCAGCGCGCCTTCAAAACTTTGCAGAGCGAGCGTGAGCGAGTGGCGCATATCCAAATCTAGATGGTTGGTCGGCTCGTCCAACAGCAGCAGATTGGGCTTTTGCCACACCAGCATGGCAAGCGCGAGGCGTGCTTTTTCGCCGCCTGAAAATGGGGCAATCGGCGCGGTTGCCATCTCGCCTGTGAACAAAAATCCGCCTAGAAAATTGCGAATGTCTTGCTCGCGGGCTTCGGGCGAGAGCTTTTGGATATGCCACACGGGGCTTTGGTCATCGCGCAGAGTGTCTAGCTGGTGCTGGGCGAAGTAGCCAATGTTGAGCTTGTCGGAGCGGATGATTTGCCCACTTTGCGGTTTCAGGCTGCCTGAAAGGGCTTTGATGAAGGTGGATTTGCCGCTGCCGT
>CAUQQW010000026.1:0-21826 GCA_963520365.1 uncultured Kingella sp. | reverse complement strand
GTTATCTTCATTTTTGCAGTCTAACATGACTGCTTATCTAGTACAGCCCCAACAACCGCGCTAATCGTGATAATCCCCCGCGGCAAATTCATTGGGGCAAATATCCAGCACCAAGCGCTCGGGCGCAACCAGCGCATCTTCGTGGCGGCACTTCCAATAATCTTCGCCGATGGTGTGCCCGTCTTCTATCACGTCGCCTTGTTCCATCAGATAAATGGCGGTGTTAAACAGAAAATGGGCGACTTCGTTGGGGTCTAGCTCGCCTTTAAAGTGGCATTGCACATCGGGCACGCCGAATACGCCAGCGCCTTGACTGTCCATCAGTATCGCGCCGTCGCTGTTTTCAATGTTGAAAAAGCGCACGTTGATAAAGCCGTAGTGCCAATGCCCGTTTTGCTGATGCGCTTGCCATGTTTGCGGATTAAAAAAGCAGCCCACTTGCGCGGGGCAGAAGGCGGCGGGCTGGGTGAGTTCAATCAGCGTGTTAATCACGGCGCGAAACACGGTGGCGCGATCGGCAATGGATAAACCGCGTGCAAACAGCTCGGTGATGGCAACGGTGTAACGGCATGGCACGAGCGTGTCCGCTGCATCTTGCCAATCCCAGCTTTGCTGCAACTGCGCTTGATACTCTGCCAAATCAAAGCCTTGCTTATCGGGCAGCATAATGCTTATTTGCGTGGGCATGCTTTGGGCGTCTTCGTAGTCCACGCAAAAATCGCGCAAGGCGAGCAGGATAAGGCTGGGGTTGGCAGAAACGATGTCCACTGTGCCAAGCTGCGCTTGCAAATGCTGTTGCCATGCGGCGGCGTTCAGCTCGGGGGCTTGCGGGTAGAAGGCTTCCAGCGCGAATAAATCGGGCATGGTGCGGTTTTCTTCGTTGAAGTTCATGGGGTTTCCTTTTAGTGTGAAAAGAGGGATAGGGGTGTTGGGCGTTTTCAGGCTGCCTCAATATGGGTTCTAAACATAGGCAGCCTGAAAACACAAAACTGCGCTTTTCGTTACAAAAAACGCAGTTTAAAAATCATGCCGATGTCTCATCCGCTTTATAGCCTTGGGTGGCAAAGAACACGATGTAAACATAGCAAATGGCAGGAATCACATACGAAATCATCAAGCCCACATTATCAATCACCAAGCCTTGCAACACGGGAATCAACGCGCCGCCCACGATGGCGGTGGAAATAATGCCCGAAGCCGCGCCCGTGAATTTGCTCAAGCCCTTAGTGCCGAGCGAGAAAATGGTGGGGAACATGATGGAGTTGAAAAAACCAATCAGCAGCAGCGCCCATTGGGTTACTGCGCCGCCGTTTGCCGCAATCGCCAATAGCAACAAGCCCACCGCCATAGAAGCGTTGAACGCCAAATATTTATTGGGCGCGATTTTGTTCATTAAGCCTGCGCCGATAAAGCGTCCCACCATCATGCCGCCCCAGTAGATAGACAGATAGCCTGCGGCTTTGTTGTGGTTTAAGCCTGCGGTGTGTTCCAACACGTTCACCATCAGCGAGCCGATGGCAACTTCCGCGCCTACATAGCAGAAAATCCCAATCGTGCCCAACACCATGTGTTTGTATTGCCACACGCTGGTTTTGCCATCGTGGTTGGATTCGGTTTGTGCGGCGGCAATTTGGCGCGCATCGGGCAATTTAATCAAGCCAATCAACACCGAGAGCAAAATCATAAATCCCGCCAAGCCCAGATAGGGCATTTGCACGGATGAAATGCGCTCGGCTTGGCTGGCGGTGGCGTTCACAAAAATCAAGGCAGCGCCGATGGGCGGCGCAACGGTGGTTGCCAACGAGTTAAACGCTTGGATGAGCGTGAGCATCACCGATTCTTTGCCTTTGGGTGCCAACAGCGTTACATACGGATTGCCCGCCACTTGCAGCAACACAATCCCCGAAGCCAAAATAAACAACGCGCCCAAGAAAATGGGATAAGACGCGCTTGCCGCCGCGGGGTAAAACAGAATGCAGCCCAACGCGGCAATTAAAAAACCGCCGATGATGCCCGCTTTGTAGCCCATTTTTTCTACCAGCTTACTCATGGGAATGGACATAACGGCATAGGCGGTAAAGAAACAAAACTGCACCAGCATGGCTTGGGTGTAGTTCAGGTTAAAAATGGCTTTCAGATGCGGGATAAGGATGTCGTTTAGGCAGGTGATAAAGCCCAGCATAAAAAACAGCGCGCCCACCACGGAAAGCGCAAGATTGTTGTTGCCCGCGCGTGGCGGAGCAGTTGTTTGATTAGAAGCGTTCATGGTTTATCCTTTGCAAAAGGGTTTTAGAAAGAGGTTAGTCGTTGCCAAGTGAAGGTTTATATGATGAGGCAGCCTGAAACGGTATCATGTTTTCAGGCTGCCTTATTTGTTATACGTTAAACAAGAAATGAATCACATCGCCATCTTGCACCACATATTCCTTGCCTTCGGCGCGCATTTTGCCCGCTTCTTTGGCTTTGGCTTCGCCGCCCAGCGCGATAAAGTCGTCATACGCAATCACTTGGGCGCGGATAAAGCCACGTTCAAAATCGGTGTGGATAACGCCCGCAGCTTGCGGCGCTGTGTCGCCCTTGTGAATTGTCCACGCGCGCACTTCTTTTACGCCAGCGGTAAAATAGGTTTGCAAGCCGAGCAAATCGTAGCCCGCGCGAATCAAGCGGTTTAAGCCCGGCTCTTCCAAGCCCATTTCGGCAAGGAATTCGGCTTTTTCATCGTCTGCCAACTCGGCGATTTCGCTTTCCATCGCCGCGCACACGGCAACCACAGGTGCGTTTTCTTTGGCGGCGAGCTCTTTTAAGCGATCAAGATGCGGATTGTTGTCAAAGCCGTCTTCCGCCACGTTGCCCACATACATCGCGGGTTTGGCGGTTAATAAAAACAAAGGTTTGAGCAAGGCTAAATCTTCCGCATCCAAGCCCAGCGCGCGGATGGGTTTGCCTTCGTTTAAGTGCGGCAACAGTTTTTCCAGCAGCGCCACCAGTTTTTGCGCGTCTTTGTCGCCCGATTTGGCTTTTTTGCCCTCGCGCAGCATCGCTTTTTCCACGCTGGCCAAATCCGCCAAGGCAAGCTCCGTGCCAATGGTTTCAATGTCGGCAATCGGGTCTACCTTGCCCGCCACATGCACAATGTTGTCGTCATCAAAACAGCGCACTACGTTCACAATCGCGTCGGTTTCGCGGATGTTGGCAAGAAACTGGTTGCCCAAGCCTTCGCCCTTGCTCGCGCCCGCCACCAAGCCTGCGATGTCCACAAATTCCACAATCGCGGGCTGCATTTTTTGCGGATTAACGATTTTTGCCAGCTCCGCCATGCGCGGGTCGGGCACTTCCACGATGCCAACATTGGGCTCAATGGTGCAGAAGGGATAGTTTGCCGCTTCAATGCCCGATTGGGTTAAGGCGTTGAATAATGTGGATTTGCCGACGTTTGGTAGACCAACGATGCCGCATTTTAAGCTCATGGATTTGTCCTTAAATAAATGATTTTTGGGAAAAATGAAAACGCGCGATTTTAGCATAAAAGGCAGCCTGAAAAGGCGGCGGCGCAATCAAGAGACGTTGCTTGGCAAAATGGGGGCGATGTGTTTTCAGGCTGCATTGGGGGATGCGGTTTGGTTATGGGTAAACAAAGGAACGAGCGCAAAAGGCAGCCTGAAAACAGGGATTGGGGTTTTCAGGCTGCATCCAGATGATGTGGCTTGTAGTTATGAATCAACAAGGGTACGGTATAAAAGGCATAACCTGTTTACCAGATGGCAAAAGGCAGCCTGAAAATCCAAACCCGTATTCGCATTAACACGAATACGGGTTTGGGTTTAGAAGGTGTCGTCCAAGGGTTTAATTTGCCAATGTTTGAGCAGTTTGTTGAGCTGGCGGACTTTGCGTTGGCGGATGGCGCGGGCGAGAACGACGGGGGCGTTTAGGGCGAAACGGCGGCGGGCGAAGCCAAGATCTATGACTTCGTAAACCAGCATTTCGTTGTGTTCAAAGCGGATTTCGCCGCTGTTGGCAAGGATGCCGCGTTTGGTGCTTTGGTAGCTGCCGTCGGGTTGTTGTTGATAGTGGCTGGCGTCGCACCAGATGCAAAAGAGCATGTCGTTTTGGGCGTTGGCGGGTACGCTGATGCGCAGTTCGGGGTAGCGGCGTTGGGCGTCTTTGGCGTTGAGCCATAGGCAAAATAGGAAAAAGCCGCCGCCGAATAGTCCGCCGATGATGGCGCCGAGAAGGAGCAATGGAGTCATTTTTTGTTTTTGCGAAATTGGGGTTGTTGGTTGAGCCATTCTATGGCTTGTTGGGCGCAGGCTTGCTCGGCGGTGCGGCGGCTGTGGGCTTGGGCGTAGGTGATTTTGCCGAGCTGTCCTAAATCGCAGGAAACGTCAAATTGGGCGGCGTTGCCTTCGCCTGTTTGTTTTTCAATGCGGTATTTGGGCAGGGGCAGGCGCTGGGCTTGGAGCATTTCTTGCAGTTGGGTTTTGGGGTCTTTGGCTTGGGTGCTGGTGTTGAGCTGTTTGATGCGCTGGGCGAATAGGCGTTGCACGGTGGCTTCGGCGGTGGCGAAATCGGCATCAAAGCTGATGGCGGCGAGCAGGGCTTCTACGGCATCGGCAAGGATGGATGCGCGGTCGTTGCCGCCGCTTTTGAGCTCACCTGTGCCTAGATATAGGGCATTGCCAACATGAAGTTCGCGGGCGATTTCGGCTAGGGTGGCTTCTTTTACTAGCTGGGCGCGCAATGGGGAGAGATGCCCTTCGGGCAGGCTGGGGAAGGCGTGGTAGAGCATTTTGGCGATGGCGTAATCTAGGATGCTGTCGCCGATGAATTCTAGCCGCTCGTTGTTTTGGGCGTGGTAGCTGCGGTGGGTTAGGGCTTGTTGCAACAGGGCGGGGTTTTTGAAGGTATAGCCGAGTTGGTTTTGCAGGTGGGTGAGATGTTGTTGGCGGGGGCTGTTGGGTGTTGTCATGACGGTGTTTGGATGGGAAGGGTTTTGTTTACGGCTGCCTGAAAATAGGGTTTGGTTTTGTTGGGGATTGCGTTTTCAGGCTGCCTTTGGTTGGCTTTGCGCAAGCTCGTAAACCTATTTTCAGGCTGCCTTTGGGCGATTGGCGTGGCTTAGAATTCTTTGAATTCCCACACGCTGCCGTCGGCATGGAAGCTTAGATAATAGCGTGCGCCGTTGGTGTCTATTTGCGCGGTGTGCCACATGAGTTTTTGTTGCTTGGGCAGCCAAATTAGGGCAACGTGGTAGGCTTGGGTTTCTACGGCGTTCACGCTTTGGGCTTTTTGTTTCCATGCTTGGGCGATGTCGGCGGCTTGGGCGAAGTCTATTTGGGCAAGGGGAACGAGATGGCGGGCGAAGTTTTTGCCACTGGGCTTGGGCGCTTCGCTGATGGGCGTGGGCGACCATTTGCCGTTCTCGTAGGTATAGTACAAGATGTTTTCAGGCTGCTTGGGGTCTTGCAGGTCTATTTCAATGCGTGGGCGCGTGCCGTCAAAAAAGTTGATTTGTTCGTAGATTTGGATGGACGCGCCTTGCAATTCGGGAAGCTGGCTGAGCGCTTGTTGGGCGCGGCGCAATGCTTGTTTGTCGCGCAGTATCCATTGTGGTTTTTCAGGCTGCCTTTGGGCTGGGGCGGATGCAGCCTGAAAAAGGGCGGCGCTGTTGCTTTGGGCGTGGGCGGATGAGATGCCAAAAGTGGGGAAGATAAATTGAATCAGCAAGACCAGTAGCCAAGTTAGCATGATGCGTCCTTTTTTTCTTGCAATAGCTGCCGCTCGTAAACCGCTTGGGCGAGCGTGCCTGTGTCCACATATTCCAGTTCGCTGCCCAGTGGCATACCGCGTGCCAAGCGGCTGATTTTATAGGGTTGTTCTTTGAGCAACTCGGTGAGCACATAAGCGGTGGCATCGCCCTCGGCGGTGAACGAGGTGGCGATGATGATTTCTTGCACGGGGCTGTTTGCCAAGCGTTCTATCAGTTTTTCCAGCGCAACATGGCTTAAATCCATGTTTTGCGTGGGGTTTACGCTGCCCATCAGCACAAAATACAAGCCATCGTGGCAGCGGGCGGCTTCCATTGCGGCAACATCGGCGGGCATGTGCACAATCATCAGCCGCGTGGCATCGCGTTTTTCGTCGGCGCAAATGGTGCATTCGCTGCCTTCGCAAAAGGTGTTGCATTGGCGGCAGTTGGTTACTTGGCGCAAGGCGGTTTCCAGCGCGCCAAGCAGTTCGGCTGCGCCATCGCGGTTTTGTTGCAGCAGGGTGTGCGCCATGCGCTGCGCGGTTTTCGCGCCCACATTGGGGAATATGCGCAGGGCTTGGATAAGGGCGGTGTATGCGTCTTGCGGTTTGGACATGGTTTTCAGGCTGCCTGAAAGAGAATTTGCGATGCGTTTTCTGTGTTAAGGGATTGCCAAATGCTTCGGGTTTGGGGGTTGAAGCGTTCGGTTAAAACGGCAAGCAAATCGTCAAAATGTGTTTCATCTTCGTCGATTTCTATGGTTTCGCCGTATTCGTATTCAAAAACCAAATAGCGCGAGGTGGTTTCTACGCAATCCAAACATTCGGCGTAAATGGCATGGATTTCGTGCCAATCCATGCGGATGCCGTTCTCTAGCACAAAACCTTGCGGTGTGATGTTCATAAAACGCTCCTGCGGATTTTCAGGCTGCCTGGTGCGCAGATACAGCCTGAAAACCATCGTTTACGCCTTGGGCAGGGTAACGCCTGTTTGTCCCATGTATTTGCCGTTGCGGTCTTTGTATGATGTTTCGCACATTTCATCGCTTTCAAAAAACAGCACCTGCGCCACGCCTTCGCCCGCGTAGATTTTGGCAGGCAGCGGCGTGGTGTTGGAAAATTCTAGGGTAACGTAGCCCTCCCATTCGGGCTCAAACGGCGTTACGTTCACAATAATCCCGCAGCGGGCGTAGGTGGATTTGCCCAAGCACACGGTAAGCACGTTGCGCGGGATACGGAAATATTCCACCGTGCGAGCCAGCGCAAACGAATTGGGCGGGATGATGCAGCAGTCGTCTTCCACGGTTACGAAATTCTTGGGGTCAAAGTTTTTCGGGTCAACGATGGTGCTGTTGATGTTGGTGAAAATTTTAAATTCGTTGGCGCAACGGATGTCGTAACCGTAGCTGGATGTGCCGTAGGAAATGATTTTTTGCCCGTTGGCTTCTTTGATTTGGCGCGGCTCAAACGGGTCTATCATGCCGTGTTGCTCTGCCATGCGGCGTATCCATTTATCTGATTTGATGGACATTTTGTTATCCTTTGCGGTTAAGACATATAGTTATCAAATTGAATGCGAATTTGCTTGCCCTGTTTTTTCATGCGGAGAATGGTTTTGCTGGGGCTGCTGCAAAAATTTTGTGCATCGCTTTCTAAATACAGCGCATTTTTGCTCACTTTGATGGTTTCAATGGTAAGGTCGCGCGTGCCTTGGTCGTCGCACACCGAGCCTTGGCTTTTGCTTACGCGGCTGCGGCTGGGCAGCTTTTTGGGCAACCATGCTTTGTTGTCTGCATCGTGTTGGCGGAAGGCTTGATAGGCGGCGTTCAGGCTGCTGCCTTGGAACACGCATTCTTGTTTTTGGTGAACGGCATCTTCGGTGGGGATTTCGCGGCAGGCAAGCGGCGCATCCGCCCATATTGCGGGCGCGGCGGCAAGGAGCAGAGCGGTGAATAACTGTTTCTTCATGATGGTAAAAACTCGTTAGGATGAGTAAAGCGTGATTGTAATGTTTTCAGGCTGCCTTTGGATAGGGCAGCCTGAAAGCTAGGACGATTTTTGCCAGCCGCCCAAATAGTCCACCAGCTCGCTAATCATGTTGCCGATGCTTTCCGCCATCAAAATTTGGCTGGCAAAGGCAAGGCTGGCGGCATCGTCGCCGTGTTGCTCGGCTTCTTCTTGCAACACATCCAAATATTGAATGCGTTTAAGGGCAAAGTTGGCATCCAGCACAAAGGCGATTTGCTCGCGCCACACTAAACCTAGCTGGGTTACGGTTTTACCGTCTTTTAAATGCTGCACCACTTCGGGCGCGGTTAAATCTTGCTTGGCGATTTTAATCACGGGCACCACATCGCCGCTGCCTTTGATTTCGCAGTTGTCGTCCAGCTCAAAACCGCCTTGGCACGCGCCTTGCCGCAGCCATTCGGTCATCAGGCTGCTGGGCGATTGCTGCGTTTGCGGCAGGCGAGCTTCCAAGCCGCCGAGTGCTTCGCGCAGTTTGGTGAGCAGGTTTTCGGCTTTGTTGGCATTGGCGTTGTTAATCAGCAAATAGCCGTGTTTGGTGTCGCAAATGGCTTGGGTGCGGCTGCTGCGGGTGAACGCGCGGGGGAGTAGGTCGTCGGTGATTTGCTCTTTGAGTTCTTGCTTTTCTTTGCGCCCCACGCTGCGGGCTTCGGCGTTTTGAATTTCGGCGACTTTGTCGTCCAAAATTTCACGAATCACGCTGGCGGGCAGCACTTTTTCGGCTTTTTTCAGCGCGATAGACCAAGTGAAATCGGCAGGGAAAACCAATTCTGGGCTGAAACTTTGCGGTGCGGTAAAGCCTTCGCTAAACCAATCCAGCCCTGTAATCGGGGCGAATTCGGCTTCGCTGAGTTTGGCGGTGAGCGTGTCTAAATCGGGCAGGGTTTCAAGATTGATGGGGTAGAAATTGAGTTGTTTGAACCACATGGTTTGTGTTTTTCTCGTATGGCTTGAAAGGGCGGCGATTATAGCATTTGGGCAGCCTGAAAAGCGAAAACGGCAGGTTTCAGGCTGCCTATTATGATGCCTATATGATGAAGGTATAGTCGTCGGTGTTAAACGATTGCTCCATGTCTTCGGCAGGCACATTGTGCGATGCGCCCACGGTTTTGGCAGGCACGCCGACCACGGTGGTTTGCGCGTCCACATCGCGGATGACCACGCTGCCCGCGCCGATTTTGGCGCAATGCCCGATGCGGATGTTGCCGAGTATGGAAGCGTTTGCGCCAATCATCACGCCATCGCCCACTTTGGGATGGCGGTCGCCGCTTTGTTTGCCCGAACCGCCCAGCGTTACGCCGTGTAGCAAGGAAATATCGTTGCCCAACACGGCGGTTTCGCCGATAACAATGCCTGTGCCGTGATCAAACATAATGCCATGCCCGAATACGGCGGCTGGGTGAATATCCACGCCAAACACTTCGCTGGCGCGGTTTTGCAGGAAATAGGCAAGGGTTTGGCGGTTGTTGTTCCACAGCCAATGGTTGATGCGGTGCGATTGGATGGCGTGGTAGCCTTTGAAATAGAGCAGGGGCAGGCAATATTGGTCGCAGGCGGGGTCGCGGTCGTAGCACGCGGTAACGTCGGCAACGGCGGCTTCTACGATGTCGGGGCTGCTTTCTAACACGCGCATAAAGGTTTCGTATAGGGCGCGCGCATCCATGGTGCTGCTGGATAGTTTGCTGGATAGATGAAAGGCTAACACGCGGGCGAAACTGTCGTGGCGCAGCACGGTAAGGTGCAAAAAGCTGGCGAGCATCGGCTCGGCTTGGGCGGCTTGGGCGACTTCTTGGCAGATGGTTTGCCAAAGGGTGTGTTGGTTGATGGGCATGGTGGTTAAGCTGGCTAAAAAAAAGGCGGATAGTACGTTGTTTTGTGGGATTGATAAAGGGATTTCAGGCTGCCTTTGGGCGGTGGAATGAATCAGGCAGCCTGAAAATGGAAAATGGTTTTTCAGGCTGCCTATGTGTTCAACATGCTTTTCATGTTCACAAGCACCAGTTAGATTGTTCACCATCTTCATCCTGAATAACCAGCGTGGTGTGCTTTTTGATTTCGGCAAAAAGTTTTAGCAAATCATTTTCTATCGGCATTGGATGCGCGTTGATTTCCATCATGGCTTCGTACGCGGCATGATTAAATCGGAACACCACATCGGGCATCTCCCGTTCACTCCGCCCTTTGTTTCTCAATAAATAAACATCATCGGATTGCTTCTCAAATGAATCCAGTTGCGCAAAAAAGCCAGTCAGCAAAGCAAAATTGTCCCTCATCCAGCATTTGGGTTCGGTGAAAAGATACAGTTCGCACGACATACGTTTTCCCGCAAGCAAAATAGTTGTAAAAAGGCAGCCTGAAAACGCTGTTTACGTTTTTCAGGCTGCCTTTGCGTCAATCTATAATCATTAAGCGATTATTTTTTGGCTTTCTTTTGTGGTGGCAAGTCGGTGCAAGTGCCGTTGGCGACTTCTGCTGCCATGCCGATGGATTCGCCCAAGGTTGGGTGTGGGTGGATGGTGCTGCCAATGTCCACAGCATCGCAACCCATTTCAATCGCCAAGCAGATTTCGCCAATCATATCGCCAGCGTGTGTGCCCACAATGCCGCCGCCGATAATCAAGCCTGTTTCCGCGTCAAAAATCAGTTTGGTGAAGCCTTCATCGCGACCATTGGCAATCGCGCGACCTGATGCTGCCCAAGGGAACACAGATTTGGTGATTTTGATGCCATCGCGTTTGGCGATTTCTTCGGTAACGCCTACCCAAGCCACTTCGGGATCGGTGTACGCCACACCCGGAATCACGCGCGCGTCAAAGTAGGCTTTGTGCCCTGCGCAGTTTTCTGCGGCAACGTGAGCTTCGTGAACCGCTTTGTGCGCCAACATGGGTTGTCCCACCACGTCGCCAATGGCGTAGATGTGTGGCACATTGGTACGCTGTTGTTTGTCCACTTCAATAAAGCCTCGCTCGGTTACTGCCACGCCTGCTTTTTCGGCGGAGCAAAGTTTGCCGTTGGGCGCGCGACCTGCGGCAACCAACACCAAGTCGTAGCGTTGTGGCTCTTTGGGCGCTTTTTCGCCTTCAAAGGTAACGTAGATGCCATCTTCTTTGGCTTCAACGGCAACGGTTTTGGTGCTGGTCATAATGTTGTCAAAGCGATGGGCGTTCATTTTTTCCCATACTTTTTCCAAATCGCGATCTGCGCCTTGCATCAAGCCGTCCATCATTTCTACCACGTCTAAACGTGCGCCCAGCGTGCTGTACACCGTGCCCATTTCCAAGCCGATGATGCCGCCGCCGATAATCAGCATGCGCTCTGGCACTTGGCGCAATTCCAATGCGCCAGTTGAATCCACAATGCGTGGATCTTCGGGGATAAACGGCAGTTTAACCACGCGGCTGCCCACGGCAATGATGGCATTTTTGAAGACAACAGTTTTTTTCTCGCCGGTTTGCGTGGCTTGTTCATATTGAGCGGATTCAGTCAAAGCAACTTCAATGTGGTTCGCGCCAACAAATTGACCATTACCGCGAATGATGTCCACTTTGCGGGCTTTTGCCATGCCAGCCAAGCCGCCTGTTAATTTGGCGATGACTTTTTCTTTGTAGCTACGCAAGCCGTTGATGTCAATTTCGGGTTCGTTGAATTTGATGCCGTTGGCAGCAAGGTGTTTCACTTCGTCAATCACGGCTGCGTTGTGCAACAACGCTTTGGATGGGATGCAACCCACATTCAAGCATACGCCGCCTAGTGTGCTGTATTGCTCAATCAGGGCAACTTTCAAGCCTTCATCGGCTGCGGCAAAGGCAGCAGAGTAGCCGCCAGGGCCACCACCCAATACCACCACGTCGTATTCGGCATCAGCAGAGCCAGCAAATTGCGCGACTTGGGGCGCAGGTGTTGCGGCTTTGGGTGCTTCGGTAGTAGGGGCAGCAGCTTTGGGCGCTTCGGCTGCGCCAGCAGCTTCCACCACAGCAATCACGCCGCCTTCGGAAATTTTGTCGCCCACTTTAACTTTCACTTCTTTGATAACGCCAGCAGCATCGGCAGGCACGTCCATAGTGGCTTTGTCGGTTTCCAGTGTAATCAGGGTGTCGTCAAGGGCAACGGTGTCGCCAACTTTGATTTCTACGGCAATGATGTCTACATTTTCGTGTCCGCCAATATCGGGCACTTTCAGCTCAACTAAACTCATACTAAACCTTCCTTATCATGGTTTATCGTGTTTACAAAATGATTCAGGCGGCAGCCTGAAAAGAAATAACGGGGCGCATTATACGCTATTTATAGGGGCAGCGTGGGGTTGGATTGGTTGATGTGTGTCAATTCTAAAACCCATTCTCCATCATAATTTGCCCTGGGATTTTGTTGCGGTGCATGGCGAAACCTTGTTCCAACAGGGCTTTGAATGTGTCTTGCACCATGCTGGGATTGCCGCAGAGCATAAAGCGGCTGCGCTCTTTGCTGAATGTGAGATTGAACGCTTGGCTTAAACTGCCGTTGCGCAGGCTTTCAGGCAGCCTGAAATGCAGTCGCGCGCTGTCTGTTTCTCGCGTGGTAATCGACACAAAGCGCAGTTTGCTGTGATACTCGCCCACCAGCGGATGCTCGGCAAGCTGGGCGATGTAGTCTTTAAAAATCAAATCGTTGTTGTGCGACACGCTGTGGGCAAGGGCAAGCGTGTCAAAGCGTTGCCAGATTTCAGGCTGCTGAATAATGGAGAGAAAGGGGGCGATGCCTGAGCCTGTGCAGAGCATGATTAAATCGTCGCCATCGGGAAAACGCTCGGGCAGGAAGAAGCCTTGCGCGGTTTTGTCTAGCAAGATGCTGTCGCCTGCCTGCATGACGGCGAGTTTGGCGGACATTTCGCCATCGGGAATCAGGATGGCGAAAAATTCGAGCGTATCGGCGTATTCGGCGGAAGTGATGGAGTAGGCGCGCCAAATATAGCCTGCACCTTGAGTAAAGCCGAGCCGCGCAAATTGCCCTGCGGCAAAGCGGAAACTTTCGGGGCGGGTGATGGCGAAGGTGATGTGGGTGGGGCTATGGTGTTTTACCCATAGGATTTGTTCGGTGGTGTATTTATTTTCTTGCATGATGTGTGATCTTGGGTGAATAGGCAGCCTGAAAATGGGGTAGGGCGGTTTTCAGGCTGCCTGATGGTGATAAAGAGATACTGTTTAACAGCGCCGTCTTGCAAGCATTGTCTTGCAAACATTGCAACAAACATTTTCAGGCTGCCAATCAACGTCAAAGGCAGCCTGAAAATGTTTTTACGCCTGATACCAAGCGATGATGCGCTCTGCCGCTTCCACGCATTTTTCTATTTCATCCACTAAGGCAATGCGAACGTAGCCCTTGCCAGGGTTGCCATGCTCCGTGTCGCGAGCGAAGAAGCGTCCGGGCAACACTTGCACACCTGTGGCGCGGTAAAGCTCTTGTGTGAAACGCAAATCGTCGCCGTCGGGGATGGGCAGCCAAAGGTAGAAAGAGGCTTGCGGCATGGTTACGCTGAATTTTTGCTGCAAAATAGGCACAACGCAGTCAAATTTTTGCTGATAGGCGCGGCGGTTGGCTTCCACGTGGGCTTCGTCGTTCCAAGCGGCGATGCTGGCGCGTTGCACGGGCAGGCTCATTGCGCTGCCGTGGTAGGTGCGATACAGCAAAAACGGTTTGAGCAATTTTTCATCGCCTGCCACAAAGCCCGAGCGCAAACCAGGCGCGTTGGAGCGTTTGGATAGGCTGGTAAACATGATGATGTTGTCAAACGAGCGCCCCAATTCAGCAGCAGCTTGCAGGCAGCCGATGGGTTTTTGCCCGTCAAAATAAATTTCGGCATAGCATTCATCGGATGCGATGATAAAGCCATATTTATCTTGTAATTCAAACAATTGCGCCCAATCATCGCACGTTAGTACGCTGCCTGTGGGGTTATCGGGCGAGCAAACAAAAACGATTTGGCAACGCGCCCATTTTTCGGCGGGCACGCTGCCCCAATCGGGCAAAAAACGCGGCGCGACGGTGTTGGCGTACACAATCTCGCCGTTGCCCAGCAGCGTTGCGCCCTCGTAGATTTGGTAAAACGGATTGGGCGACACCACAACAGGCTTTTCGCCGGCAACAGGGTCAAGCGCAGCCTGAACAAAGGAAAACAACGCCTCGCGGCTGCCCAATATCGGCAAAATTTGCGTGTCGGGGTTCAGCGTTAAGCCGTCATAACGGCGGCGCAACCAGTTGGCGCAGGCTTGGCGCAGCTCGGGCAAGCCCAGCGCAGCGGGGTATTTGGACAACTCGGGCAGCGCGGCAATCAGCGCATCGGTGAGCACGGGCGGCGTGGGATGTTTGGGCTCGCCGATATAAAGCGGGATTTCGCTGATGCCATCGGGTGGCGCAATGCCTTGCATGGCTTCGCGCAGGCGGGCGAATGGATAGGGGTGAAGTTGATTGAGATGGCTGTTCATGGATTATCCTTGTGGTTTGGGCAGTGCGGGATGGTGTTTCAGGTTGCGGCGTTTCAGGCTGCACCAAAAGAGACGGCATTATAAAGCGTTTTCGCTGTGCGGCTCTACTTCGCAGGGCAGGCAGCCTGAAAACCCGTTTGCATTATTTGTAAATAAATCGCTTGATAAACAATATATTGTGCTTGCTTGCTCTACAATAGAACGAACCCGCCATCCGCCATTTGGCAGCCTGAAAATGAAAATGCGCGACGCAAATTTGTTTTCCATATTTTCCGCAACTTAGCAAACATTCGTAATTTACGAATGTTTAAATTTGATGTGCGTCAATTTTTGTAACCGCGATTAGGCATAAACTTCGTTCCGTTTTCACCCTAAACCGATTGGCTTTTAGGGCAATTTTTTACCTTGCTCTATTGGTTATTTTTATGAATATAATTTGGTTTCACTATGAAAACGCGTCGAAAACGCTGCCGCTGCGTTTTACGCGCGAAGAAATTGTGTGGCAGGAAGTGCCCAATGAGGTGTCGCTGGCGTTTTTGTTTTCAGGCTGCCCTTTGCGCTGCGTGGGCTGCCACAGCGCGGATTCTTGGAAGGCGGGGTTGGGTGCGGATTTGTCGGTGGATTATTTGCGCGAGCGGTTGCGGCGGTATGCGGGTTTGCTCACTTGCGTATTGTGTTTGGGCGGCGAATGGCAGCCTGAAAACTTGTTGGCACTGCTGCGTGTGGCACGCGATGAATTTGGCTTGAAAACGTGTTTATACACGGGCTTAGAGCGCGAGGAGGTGCCGCCGATGCTGTTGCCTGAGCTGTCGTTTTTGAAAACGGGGCGGTGGCTGCCCGAGCGCGGTGGGCTGGATAATCCGAATACCAATCAGCGTTTTGTGGATTTGGAAACGGGGGCGGATTTAACGTCTTTGTTTTGGCGGCGGCAATAGGCATGGGCTGCGTTGGGCGGTGTTTTCAGGCTGCCTTAGCGGGATGATTGCAACGGCGCGAAATGTGGCATGAGGCAGCCTGAAAACGGGCGCACGGCAAACGCGCAGCACAACAGATCGCTCTCAATAATGTTTTCAGGCTGCCTCAATCGGGTAAACCCCGCCACACCATCACAACAAAAACAGTTTTCCCTGCTGCGGTTCTTTTCAGGCTGCCTGAAATGTGCTGCGGTGTTTTTTCAACTACTTAACTCACACATTGGAGAACATCATGCTTCGGCTGTATCCCGAACAAATCCAATCCAAACTTGCTTTTATTCAACACTATATGGCGGCGCACAACGCGGCGGACGGCTCAACCATGGATGCCAACGCCAACGTTACCCATAAAAACATCGCCACGTTGGAAAGCGAGTTGCTCAAAGACGTTTTCGTGCAAATTAACCGCGCCCAAGTGTCGCGCAAAATTGGCGAATTATTTGGCGACGATTTGGCGCGCGAATATGTGCGCCAAATTGAAGCGCACGAGATTTATGTGCACGATGAAACCAGCCTGAAACCTTATTGCGTGTCGGTAACCATGTATCCCTTTTTGCGCGATGGGCTTACTAAATTGGGCGGCGAATCGCGCGCGCCGCAGCATTTGGCATCGTTTTGCGGCTCGTTTATCAATTTTGTGTTTGCCGTGAGCGCGCAATTTGCAGGCGCGGTGGCAACGGTTGAATTTATTACTTATTTTGACTACTTCGCCCGCAAAGATTTTGGCAACGATTATTTGACCACCCACCGCAGCGAGATTGAAAACGCCTTGCAGCAAGTGGTGTACAGCATCAATCAGCCCGCCGCCGCGCGGGGCTATCAAAGCGTGTTTTGGAATATTTCGCTGTATGACCGCTATTATTTTGACGCGATGTTTGGCGATTTTGTGTTCCCCGATTTCACCAAGCCCGTGTGGGCGAGCGTGTCGCGTTTGCAAAAATTTTTCCTAAATTGGTTCAACCAAGAGCGCAACAAAGCGGTGCTCACCTTCCCCGTGGTAACCGCCGCCATGCTCACCGACCACGGCAAATGCAAAGACGGCGAGTTTGCCGACACGCTGGCGCACGAATTAAGCGTGGGCAATTCGTTTTTTGTGTACCAATCCGACAACCCCGATTCGCTGGCATCTTGCTGCCGGCTGCGCAACCAAATTGAAGACCGCACCTTTTCCTATTCGCTGGGCGCGGGTGGCGTGGCAACGGGTTCAATCAACGTGATTACCATCAACATGAATCGCTTGGTGCAAGATGGGCGCGACCTTGCCACCGAAGTGGACAAAATCCACCGCTATCAATACGCCTACCGCAAGCTGATGGAAGAATACCAAGCCGCTGGGCTGCTGCCTGTTTACGATGCAGGCTTTATCTCGCTGGACAAGCAATTTTTAACCATCGGCATCAACGGCATGGTGGAAGCCGCCGAAAGCCAAGGCATTCAGGCTGCCTACACGCCCGAATATGTGGATTTTGTGCAATCGCGGTTAAAAATTATTTTTGAAGCCAACAAAGTCGCCAGCGCAAAATATGGCGTGAAATTCAACACCGAATTTGTGCCCGCCGAAAACTTGGGCGTGAAAAACGCCAAATGGGACAAGGCAGACGGCTATTTTGTGCCACGCGATTGCTACAACTCTTATTTCTATGTGGTGGAAGACGACAAAACTAACGCGCTAGACAAATTCTTGCTGCACGGGCGCGAGTTAATCGACTGGCTGGACGGCGGCTCGGCGCTGCATTTGAACTTAGACGAAGCCCTGCCACAATCAGGCTTCCGCGCCTTGCTAGACATCGCCGCCAAAACAGGCTGTAATTATTTCTGCACCAATGTGAAAATCACCATTTGCAACGAGTGCGAACACATAGACAAACGCACGCTCGCCCAATGCAGCGCGTGCGGCTCGCCCAATATTGACTACGGCACGCGCGTGATTGGCTATTTGAAGCGCGTGTCCGCATTCAGCCAAGGGCGGCGCAAAGAACACGCCTTGCGGCATTATCACCGCGAAGCCGCGTGATTTGAGAAACACAACAGGCAGCCTGAAAACGGATAAAAGCGGTTTCAGGCTGCTTTTGGTGTTTTCAGGCTGCCGTTGGTGTTTTCAGGCTGCCTCAAATCATCCCAACAAAAAGCTGTTGGCAACCAAGCTAACAGCCCTTTTTGTTTACAAATACCGCAGCCTGAAAACCGCAAACCCAGTAAAATCACCCCCTTTTTCGCACGCACCACAGCCATGCCCACCATCACCCTGTTCACCCTATTTCTACTTGGCTTCTTCGGCGGCACGCATTGCATCGCCATGTGCGGCGGCTTATCCACCGCCTTCGCCCTGCAACTGCCCCCACACATCAAACGCCATTGGCTCATCATCCTGATGAATCTCGGCAGGCTCACCAGCTACGCCCTTATCGGCACGCTTATGGGCGGACTATCCCAGCTAGGCAGCACCCTTGCGCACACCCATACCCTGCAACTCATTCTCGCCGCGCTTGCCAATCTGCTGCTGCTGTTCACAGGGCTTTATCTTGCCAACATCCTTGCATGGGCAGCCAAAATTGAACACCTCGGGCGGCCCATCTGGCAACGGCTCAACCCCTTGCTCAACAAACTACTCCCCATCCAAACCATCCCTGCCTGCTTTGGCGCAGGCATGCTTTGGGGCTGGCTGCCATGCGGTTTGGTTTACAACGCCTCGCTCTACGCGCTGGGCAGCAATTCTGCGCTGTGGGGCGGCTTATATTTGCTCGCCTTCGGGCTGGGTACTTTGCCCAATCTTATCGCCGCAGGTCTATTCGCCAGCCAACTGCGCGCGCTGCTGCAAAAAAGATGGCTGCGCCTGAGCGCAGGATTGCTTGTGAGCAGCTGGGCGATTGTCCAGCTTGTTCGCGTTATCATCCAATTTGAGGCAGCCTGAAAATAAAAACCACCCGCTAAAAAATAGCAGGTGGTTTTCTTTTTTACTCGGATTACCAGAGCTTGGTAGTGGTTTGTTTTAATCGTCCTCTTGCGCCCCGAGTTGCAGGTAGTTTTCAATGCCCAAATCAGCAATCAACTCCTGCTGAGTTTCCAACCAATCAATGCGCTCTTCGTTTTCAAACTTTTGTTTTTCCAACAAATCACGCGAAACATAATCTTGCAGCTCTTCGCAAACCGCAATCGCAGCAATCAGCGCATCGTGTTTTTCATATTCTTTTTTCAAATCACAATCAATGATTTCCGCAGGCGATTCGCCGATTAGCAATTTGCCCAGCTCTTGCAAATTAGGCAAACCTTCTAGCAACAACACGCGCTCAATAATCGCGTCCGCCGCTTTCATTTCAACAATTGAACGCTTATAGAAATTGCAACCCAATTCCTCCAAGCCCCAATTTTTTAAAATACGCGCGTGCAAAAAATATTGGTTAATCGTAACCAAAAGCAAACCCAAATTTTTATTCAGGTGCTGGATAACTTGACGGTCTCCTTGCATCGCCTATTCCTTACACTTGGCTTTGCAAGTAATTTTGTTCGCCCATCATCGTAATCAAGCGAAGCTGTTGTTCCAGCCAGTGCGCGTGGTCTTCTTCGGTGTCTTTCAACTGCCCCACCATCAATTCACGGGTAACATAATCCTGTTTTTCTTCGCACAATTTAATGCCTTTTTTCAACGCCGCGCGAACGTGCAATTCGGTTGCCAAATCCGCTTCCAAGCATTCTTTCACCGTTGTGCCAATGTTCAAGCCATCGGGAGTCATTTTAGGCGTGCCACCCAGCATCAAAATACGGCGGATAAAATCTTCCGCGTGTTGCGTTTCCTCTTCCATTTCATGGTTCAAACGCTCAAACAACTTGTTGTAGCCCCATTCGGCATACATACGTGAGTGAATAAAATATTGGTCGCGAGCAGCCAATTCTCCTGCCAACAACTCGTTCATATAAGCTAAAACTTCTTTATCGCCTTGCATATTTATTTTCCTTGTAATGTGAACGTTAAAAAACGAGAGAGACATCACGTCTCAACGCGGAGCGCATTGTAGCAATGTTTCAGTAAAAATCAAATTTCATATTAAAATACAAACAATTATCAACAATGCCCTGCCTGTGGATTTAAGATGATAAGCATTTTTATCCCGTAAAATTCATAGCAACATCAAATAACTAATTTGAAAATGATTGCCGATTGTTATTAACCCCCCCATTTTTGCCCGCTAAATATTTACGTTTATTTACAAAAACAGCTTTCAGGCTGCCTGAATATGTGTTTTAATTTTGCCCACGCTTGGAAATAGGCTAAAATCATGCGCCGTTGCACACGCTGCAACGTTTTTCAATTTTTCACAAATAAAAGGTGAATATCATGCTAACAGGAAGCATTGTTGCACTCATTACCCCCATGTACGCCGATGGCAGCGTGAACTACGAACAACTGCAAGCACTGGTTGAATGGCACATCGCTAACGGCACAGATGCCATCGTTGCCGTGGGCACAACAGGCGAATCTGCCACGCTTGCCGTTGATGAGCATTTGAAAGTAGTTGAAACAGTAATCAAAACCGCCAACAAGCGCATTCCTATCATCGCAGGCACGGGCGCGAACAACACTCGCGAAGCAATTGAGCTATCCAAAGCAGCAGAAAAACTGGGCGCAGATTACACTTTGTCCGTTGTTCCTTATTACAACAAACCTTCGCAAGAAGGCATTTATCAACATTTCAAAGCCATTGCCGAAGCAACCACTATTCCTATGATTATCTACAACGTGCCAGGGCGCACCGTTGTGGATATGAGCAATGAAACCATCGTGCGCTTGGCGCAATTTTCCAATATCGTGGGCGTGAAAGAAGCCAGCGGCAATATTGGGCGCGTGGTTTCTTTGATTAACAGCGTGCCAGAAGGTTTTGCCGTTTATTCTGGCGATGATCCAACTGGCATGGCAAATATGCTTTGCGGCGGCAAAGGCGTGATTAACGTAGCAGGCAATGTTGCGCCTAAATTGTTCTCGCAAATGTGCCACAGCGCATTGGATGGCAATCTTGCCCAAGCCCGCGCGCTTAATAAACAGCTTGTTCCTTTGTATGACGTGATGTTCTGCGAGCCTAGCCCCGCAGCGCCTAAATGGGCAGCATCGCAATTGGGCGTGTGCGCTGAACACGTTCGTTTACCTATCTTGCCATTGAGTTCAACTGCGCAAGAAAAAGTTCAGGCTGCCTTAAAAGCAACCAACTTGATTTGATTTTTCTGGAAGGTGTACATGAACCACATCAAACCCCTTGTTTTAGTCCTAGCCACTATTAGCCTTGCCGCTTGTTCGGGTAGCAAGAAAGAAGCGCCAAAGCTGGATTACCAATCTGAAAACAATAAAATTGTGAGTTTGGAAGTTCCGCCTGATTTAAATGATCCGCGTAATGGTGATTTATATACGCTACCCAAAGGCACAACTGCTAGCCCCAATGCGTTGAAGGAAACTCAATCGCAAGGCAGAAAAAGAGTCTTGACCCAAGTAAAAGACGCGCACATTGAGCGCCAAGGTAATCAACGTTGGCTGGTGGTGAAAAACAAATCTGCTGCTGAAATGTGGCCTTTGCTGCGTGCGTTCTGGCAGGAAGCGGGTTTCACCATTTATTCCGAAGAGCCACAAGCAGGCTTGATGGAAACCGAATGGGCGGAAAACCGCGCCAAATTGCCAAACCAAGGTTTGCGCAAATTGTTTGACAAAGTGGGCATGGGTGGTGTGTACACCACCAGCGAGCGCGATAAATTCTTGATTCGCATAGAGCGCAACAGCCGCACAGGCGATTTGGATATTTTCTTTACGCACAAAGGATTGGAAGAAGTTTACAACAGCAAAAAAGAAGAAAGCACCATTTGGCAGCCGCGTGCTAATGACCCAAGTTTGGAAGCCGCGTTCTTATCGCGCTTTATGCAATATTTGGGCGTAGATGAAGCGGTTGCAACACAGCAAACAGCGGTTCGCGCAGACCAAGCGCAGGGCACGGAGTTTGCGAAGTTGGAGCAAAACAGCGTTATCGTGTATGGCGGGGCAGAGCGCAATGTGAACCGCATTGCTTCTGCGCTTGACCGCATCGGCTTAACGGTTCAGCAGTTTGTGAGCGAGCGCGGTATGTTTATCGTGCGTCCCGCGCCAACACAAAGCGAAGCGTTGGCACAGGCGGCGGCAGATAATCGCAAACCTGGTTTGTTGGGTCGCTGGTTTAAGAGCAAAAAAGTGGCACAGCCAACTACCACGAATCAACCTGTGCAGTTATATGTGGGCTTGGTGCAAGAGACTAATGGGCAGCGTGTTGTGTTGCTAGACCAAACGGGGCAACCGTTGAATGATGCGCGTGCGAATAAATGGTTGCGCGATTTGTATAACGAGTTGAAGTAAACCGTTGGCGTGAATAATAGAAGGCAGCTTTTCAGGCTGCCTTTTTTGTATTTGGGGCAGCCTGAAAATGGGGGCTGAGATGGTTTTCAGGCTGCCTTTGGGGAAAATGATGGGAATTTTGTAAACAAGAGATGGAGACCTTTGCAAAATTCCCCAAAATCCCCTAAATTCCCACCAAGACATTTAGGGGATTTTCCATGACCACCTTCTTCCAGCAAACCGCCCAAGCCATGATTGCCAAACACATCGACCGCTTC
>CAUQQW010000025.1:0-21849 GCA_963520365.1 uncultured Kingella sp. | reverse complement strand
TTCAAATTTCCATTTTAAAACAATTGGTAAGAAGTAATTTATCCTAGTTATCTAGAACAGCCCCAAAAATAATAAGGAATTAGTAAAATAACTTCCAATTTTTGTCTAATGAGCAATATGATGAATAATGTAGCAGCCTGAAAATTGATTTTCAGGCTGCAGCGCGTTTGTGTATCAAATACGACACCTGCAAATTTTATTTTCAAACTATTTTTATGGGTAAATATTATGGATGATTTTAATTCGACAATATCGGTTGATTTTTTAAATTATCAATATGAAATTTTAGGTATTGCTCCGTTTTTAAATAACTCCGAGGTAACGGAGATTTGTATCAATAGCCCAGGCGAAGTTTTTTTGGAAACAATTCATGGTTGGCAAAATATTAAAGTAGATACGCTAACTTTTGATAGGGCTAGGCAATTTTGCACGACTGTAGTGAATGAGAGTAATACTGGACAGCGCATTACGGAAACTGAACCCATGGTATCACTAACTTTTCCAACAGGACAACGGGCACAATTTGTAATCCCCCCTGCTTGTGATGCAGAGAAAGTATCTATTACGATTCGTTTACCTTCAAAGCATACTAAAAGTTTAAGCCAATACAGCAAAGATGGTTTTTTTAATCAAATTATTGACTTAAATGGTGGATTATCCAAACATGATGAAGAATTAATTGAATTAAAAAATAACAATCAATTTGAGTTGTTTTTCAAAAAAGCAGTAGAGTATAAAAAAAATATTGTAGTTTCTGGTGCGACTGGGAGTGGTAAAACCACATTCATGAAAGCATTAGTAAATCACATTCCTTTGCATGAGAGATTAATTAGCATTGAGGATGCACGAGAATTATTTATTCCGCATCAAAATGTAGTGCATCTGTTATATTCAAAAGGAGGGCAAGGATCGGCTAACGTTACAGCAAAAAGTTGTATGGAATCTTGTTTGCGAATGAAGCCTGATAGAATTATTTTAGCGGAATTACGTGGTGATGAGGCATTTTATTTTATTCGCAACTGCGCCTCAGGCCACCCAGGGTCTATTACTAGTTGCCACGCAGGTAGTACAGAACAAACTTGGGATCAATTGGCTTTGATGATTAAAGCATCACCAGAAGGATCTGGATTAGAATTTGGAGTAATTAAATCCTTATTAAAACAGACAATTGATATTATTGTGCATATTCGTGCTCATGCAGGTTCTCGTTTTATTACTGGGATTGATTTTAATCCAATTAAACTCTGAGCTGCTTTTTAATATACTATTTTATAACAAACAAGATGACAAAAACCATGAATAATATTCAATCCATCAAAGAAATTTTTATTATCTCTTTATTTGTACTATCTTTAACTGGATGTAAAAAAGCCGATGACACTCCCAATGCATTAGAAGAAATGGCAAGTCATCAAAACCTAATAGAGTCCATGGCATCCCAAGTAAATCTCCCTCCTACTCCTATAAAAGCACAACAAAAACAAGCTACTCAACAATCTTTGCCTACACCAGAGATATTAGGATTTCCTTATCCCGTATTTGCTGAACCTTATGCACAGGCGTTATCTTCTCAAAAAGCATTGCCTGAAAATGAGCAGACTACTGTAGTAACTCAATTAGCAGAAAAAGAAACAGCCGTTCTTTATTTTGGTAAAAATTATCAGCTGATAAACAATCCACAAAATGGTGGTTATTACCGCAGAATTCTAGGCAAAAACAAGAACGGACAAATTGTTGCTCAAGATTACTATCAAGATACGCAAACCCCTCAAACTGCACCTTTTGCATTTACTGCATCTGGAAATATCCGTAGCTTTGATAGTAATAGAAATATTGACAGCAGCATCATCAGTTTTGATAAAAGTGGAAATTTAGAAACCGCAACCAACTATAAAAACGGAATTGCCATTACTCCTACTGCGATATATCGAGATAATAAGCTGGTTGCTCAAGCAAAAGTAGATAATCCATTTAGTATTGCTATTTATTACGAAGATGGAAAAACTGTTGCAGCAGTTTATGATTTTCTAGACAAAGAAATGAAAACAGGGCGAATTGCTTTTTTTAGGGAGAATGGTTCACCTATTTCAGTATTGAATATGATAAATGGTTCATCTATTGGTGCTGTTTTATGGGATAAAAATGGTGTGCTTACAAATGGGGATTCATTTCCAGAAGAGAGCAAACCTGTAAATAAACGAGTAAAGGATATACTTGCGATTATTAAAAAATAAAATTTCGCAAAGATTTTATTTAAAACGCTTATTTTATGGGGCTATACTAGATAAGCCCCTATTTTATTGAATATTTTAATTTTATAACTTTATAGATTATAAACCGTATTGATCAACACCATATCTGTTCACGCGATTTTTTATCATCTTAGCTTTGCCCATATCATGCGCCGACTATTGCTTACCTTTTTACTCCTGCCCGCGTTTGCCCTTGCCGCGCCGCCATCGCCCGACGCAGCCGAACGCCCAGCGCCGAAAGAAACCATGCAGCTTATCAAACCCGATGCCAATTTATACCGCGTGGATGACAAACTCTATCGCAGCGAACAGCTTAATCACGACGACATCGCCACGGTGCATCAGCTGGGCATCCGCAGCGTGGTAAATTTGCGCTATTTCAGCCGCAAAAAAGACCAAAAAATTTTTGCCGACAGCCCCGATGTGGCGCTGATTAATCACCCCTTGCTCACTTGGCGCGTGCAGCCGCGCGAGATTGCGCAAGTGTTGTGGACGATTGAGCAGCAGCAAAAAACGGGCGCGGTGTTGGTGCATTGCTATCACGGCGCGGATCGCACGGGCGTGATTGTGGCGATGTATCGCATTGTGTACCACGGGCTGCCGATTGCAGCGGCGCGCGAAGAAATGATGCACGAGCGCTTTGGTTATCACAGCATTTGGCGCAATTTGGAGCGCTTGTTTACCGAAGAGAATGTGGCGTTGATTCGGGCGGAATTGGCGCGGTTGCGTGGGGTGCAATCGTGAAAAACAAACTAGGCTATTTTTTCCCGCACTCATGCCTAGTGTTAAGCATCATCAGCAAGAGCCATCTCACTTCGCAAATTTCCACAATAGAGTAAACATTACGGCAGCCTGAAAAAGGGTGCACTGTTTAACGCATTGCGAGCTTGTTGATTTAGCCCATTGCGTAAACCACGCAGCAATTTCCCACCGTTGATTGCGACCAAAAGATTCCTTAAATTCGCCACAAAGGCAGCCTGAAAACCCATACACACAAGAAAGCCCAACATGGACACCCTACTCAGCATGAAAGTCTTTTGCCAAGTCGTACAAAGCGGCAGCTTCACCCGCGCCGCCGACCTTCTAGACATCTCCATCCCCATGACAAGCAAACACGTTTCCCACCTAGAAAAAACCATCGGCGCACAGCTCCTTTATCGCAACAACCGCAGCCTGAAACTCACCGAGCAAGGCGATGCCTACTACCGCGACTGCCAAAGCGCACTAGAACTGCTCGCCCAAGCCGCCGAACACGCCAGCGCAGGCATCCATCGCGCCCAAGGCACGCTGCGCATCGCCGCCCCCGTATGGTTTGCCTGCGACAAATTCGCCCGCATCCTCGCCGCCTACCAAGCCCGCTATCCCGATGTAGAACTAGAACTCACCCTCTCCAACCGCCATGTAGATTTAAACAGCGACGGCGAAGACCTCGCCCTGCGCCTATCCGAAACCCTCGCCGAAAACATCATCGCCAAACGCCTCGGCAACATCCCCTTCTATCTCGTCGCCACCCCCACCTACCTCGCCCAACACGGCACCCCGCGCACGCCCAAAGACCTCACCCAACACCAAGCCATCCTGCCCACCTATGTGGACGTATCCCGCATGAACACCCAATATCAAGGCAAAACCACCGCGCTCGTCTTCCAAGGCAGCAAAATGCGCAGCAACCACACCCAAATGGTTGCCGCGCTTATCCGCGCCCACGTTGGCATCGGCTATATGCCCGCATGGCTCGCCGACGACGACATCACCACAGGCAAACTCATCCGCCTCTTGCCCGAATGCCCCATGAACAACCCCCCGTTTTACGCCGTTTACGCCAACCGCCAATACATGAAAGCTACCGTGCGCAGCTTTATAGACTTTATGAGCGAGCAAATGGCAGCCTGAAATCCGCAGGCTTCAACGAAGTTAAAACGAGCGCAGCGAGTTTCGGCG
Organism: uncultured Kingella sp.; assembly: GCA_963520365.1. Taxonomy (GTDB): domain Bacteria; phylum Pseudomonadota; class Gammaproteobacteria; order Burkholderiales; family Neisseriaceae; genus Kingella_B. The sequence continues at coordinate 17,656 of CAUQQW010000025.1, read as the reverse complement.
TAGCCAAAACCGCGCCGCCCCCATCCCAAAAACAACCAAAGGCAGCCCGCGTAGCGAAGCGGAGTTGCGGAGCTAAAACCCATTTCAGGCTGCCTTTGGCATCACATCATCACCCCCTGCCACATCGCATACACCCCCAGCGCCAGCAACATCGCCGCCACCACATGATAAAACACCGCCTGCGGCAACCGCTGCCGAATCCGTCCGCCCAGCCAAACAAACCCCAACGACACCACCATCACCACCCCCAAAAGCGACCAATCCTTCGCCCCAAAACCGCTTAACACAGGAAACAACACCACAATCTGCGTTAATTTCGTAATCAAAATGCTGATGTTGTTCACCATCACCATTTCCGTTTTACCGCGCCCCGTGCCCAGCAAATAAATCATCAAAAACGCCACAATCGCATTGGTAACACCGCCCACAATCCCTGCCACAAAGCCAAACGCCAGCATTGTCCCCCGCCCCAAGCCAAAGCGAATACGAAAACGGCTGTATTGCGTTGCCACATAAAAAATCAGCGTGAGCCCCAAAAACACCTTCAACGCAGGCTCAGGAAACACCAGCAGCAACTTCACCCCAATCAAACCACCCAAAAAACTGCTCACAAACAACGGCAAAAACGCCCTACCATAGCCCAACACATTGCGCCAAAAGCCATCGCCCGAGCGCAACATCACCACATTCATCACCATACACGGCACCACCACCATCGCCACCGCCACCTTCAACGGATAAAACCCCGCAATCACCGCCGTGCCCACAATCGGATAACCAAACCCCGTAATCCCGTGCAACAACGCCCCCACCACAAAGAAAAACAAAATAATGTAATCATCTGCCGACCAAGCCATCTTGATTGCGCCTTTCTATGCCAAAGCGCGATAGTATAAGCACCAAGCCAACAGCAAATTAGATTGTTTCTTTATATGGTTTAGATGCAAATAAGGCAGGGCATAATCAATCCGCCGTGGCGCAACAAGGTTTTCAGGCTGTCCTATTCATCAGCAGCTTCAAATTGGGTATGGCGCGGAAAATGGCGATGCAGTAAGCAACGTTTCAACCATCGCTTTAACACAAACACGCTCCCTTTTTACATTTTCAGGCTGCCTTTTAACATAAAATTTGATAATGACTCCTATTTCTGTCAAAATGCGCGCCTTGCTGTCCCCATTTTAACCCTTTCTTTACACACGGAGATTTCCCATGAAAAAAACCGCTCTCGCCCTTTTCTTAACCACCCTAGCCACCAGCGCACTCGCCGCCGATTTCGCCCAAGAACACACGCTCACCATCAACGGCGCGCCTGCTTATCTGGCGGAAACTTCTGCCCGCGTGTTGGGTAACGCCAAAGGCTCTGCACCAGAATTGGTGGACGACATCACAGACGGCTTGGGTGCGAAAAAAATCCCGGGCTATAAAGTGATGATTATGGGGCGCACTTATTCCGTTGCCGCCGAAACCAAACCGCCTAAGGAAGGTCAAACCCAATGGCGCGAAAAACCTTATGTGCATCGCGGCGTGAAATTGTTTGTTGGCATTCCTGTAACCAACGGCAAAATGGATTTGGCGCACGCTCTCCTGCTGAACATCGGCGTGGTGGACGACAACGGCGGTTCAGCCGAGCATTTGCCTGATGAAAAAATCCGCCCTGTTGGCAAGCAGCTGATGAGCGAAAGCACCAAAGTGGAACAACCGCGCTTGAAAATCAGCGCCCTACAATGGCCCGATATGGCACACAAAGCCACCAACGGCGGCGGCGTGAAGCTGGAAGCCGAAGCGGTGATTGATGGCAAGCGCATTCACACCAAAATGGACAGCCCATTCGCCCGCTTCTACACTGCCAAACCCACCAGCAGCGCACCTTTTAAAGCCGATGCGCGCTTTGTGAAATAAACGCGGTTTGAATGATAAAAGGCAGCCTGAAAACGCTATTTCCCGTTTTCAGGCTGCCTTTATGGTATTGAATGGTTTACAAAAATATACAATAATCCAACCTATCTTAAAATTCAGCCCCCTTTCTCAACCCATCCTTAAAAAGGAAATTGCTATGTCTTTAAAACAAATCAGTTCACTCACTTTGGTTGCGCTTTGTTTAGCTGCTTGCGGTGGCGGTGGCGGCGGTAGTGGTTCGCGTAATAATCTTAATGTGCCCAATGGCAACGACAACAGCAGCAACAATGGCAATAAAGCACCCAGTTTTAGCGTGCCCAAGTTGTTGAGCGTTGCGGATTTAAAAGAAGATGCTGAAATGGATTTGCAAGAACAATTCGGCTCGTCCACCAAGCTGTCTTCATACGCAATAAAAATGGATGGCAAAACCTATACGCGCGGCGATGTGAATTTAGCCACGCTGGGCAATGGTTTTAAACGCGTGGACGTTACTGAAACAGGGGTTACCAATATCAACAAACAAAACCACAAAGTAACCCAAACCAGCAAATTGCATTTGTATCAACAGCCTTATTCCGTTGTTGCTTCTTTCCAAATCACAGGCGGGCAAGTGGGCGATTTGGGCGCAATTAAAGGCGAGGAATTTGAAGTAACATACTTTGATGGCCAACCAACCAAAACGCTGCCCGCCGCAGGTTCGTTCAACTATAAAGGCGTTGCCTTCAACGAAAAAGAGCAAGGCAATTTGGACTACACCATCAACTTTGACACCAAAAAAGGCGCAGGCTCAATCAGCGGGCTGAGTAAAACGGGCAAAATCACCTTGCATGAAAGCAATATCGTTCAAGGCGGCAGAGAGTTTAGAAACACCTACGCGACCACCAAAAACCATGATAACAAAGGCGTTTACGGTGTGCTCAACGGCAGAGCCACATCGGAAAAACAAGGCAACGCCAGATATGAATTGGGCATTTTTGGCCCCAACGCCGATGAAATCGTAGGCTCTGTTTATAAAGACGGCAAAGACGTGGCAGGCTTTGGCGGTCAAAAACAATAATCCCCATTCTTTGCTCAACAAAAGGCAGCCTGAAAACGGTGTTTTCCATTTTCAGGCTGCCTAACTACACCCCATCTTCACAACAAAATGAATAAGCTCCCCTTGCTCTTGCTGCCGCTTTCCATGCTTTCGCTTGCCGGCCCGACTGCACATCCCACCGCCCCCGAGCCGCTTTTTTTTGACGATCGTGAACTCGTTCCCATCCCAACCGAGCAGCCAGCCCAACCTGCCAATCCCGCCGCGCAACTTGCTGATAACACCAGCGCAGACGACAACACGCTGGAAACGCAAATCAACCGCGCCATCATCACCCGCGATTGGGCAACGCTGCCTGCGCTGTTGGAGCGTTATCGCGCCGATTCTCAGCACGATCAAACGCTGTATGACTATGCGCTGGGTGCCTTGCGCCGTTCGCAGTTGCGCCACCACGAAGCGATTGCACGCTATCGCCAGATTGTGGCAAGGCAGCCTGAATTGGCTTATCCGCGTTTTGATTTGGGCGTGATGCTGTTTGAAGACAAGCAATACAACGCCGCCCAAGCCGAGCTGGAACGCGCCAAGCCCGATTTGTCGCCCGAAATGCAGCAGATTGCCGAGCAATATCTCGCCACCATCGCGCAAGAGCAAAATTGGCAGCCTGAAATGTCGTTGCAATACGAAGCAACGGATAATGTGAACAACGCTGCCGATGCGCGCGAAATTGAAATCAACGGGCGCATTTGGCGCAAAACCGCAGAGAGCTTGCCGCAAAGCGCGCAGGGTTTGCGCTATGGCTTGGGCGTGGAGCGCAAGCGCAATTTGGTGGGGCATCATTTTTTGTATGGGCGCATCAACGGCGATGGCGTGTCGTATTGGGATAAGCATGAATACGATGAGCAAAGCGTGAACCTTGCGCTGGGCTATAAGTATTACGCGGTGAAGCGCTCATTTGGCGTGGTGCCGTTTTTTGAGCAAAACTGGCTGGGCGGCAGCCGATACAGCCACAATTTTGGCGTGCAAACCGATTTTTCGCAGCAATTGGGCAAACGCTGGCGGGCGGTGTTTAACGCGGGCTATGTTGCCAAGCGCTACGATGAGCCGCATATCGCCAAGCGCTACAACGGCAAAATGCCGCTGCTGGGCGCAACGCTGATGTATCATGCGCCGCATGATTGGCTGCTGTATGGCGGTGTGGATTGGTCGCACGATCTCACCCAAGATGCGGAGCAGGCTTCGGTGCGCAAAGGGGTGCGACTGGGCATGGCAAAAACATTTGACAACGGGCTGGGGCTGCGCACGCATCTGCGCTACACACGGCGCACGTTTGACCAAACAGGCACGCTGGTTTATTTCTATCCGCGCCAAGACGATGAATATCAGGCGAATGTGTCGCTGTGGCACAATAAACTTTCGTGGAAAAACTTTACGCCGCATTTGAATTTCCGCTATCTGGCGATAGACAGCAATATGAAAGGTTTTTACTCGCGCCAAAACGCACAATGGTTTTTAAGCGTGGAGCGGCAGTTTTAAGGCAGCCTGAAAACAAAAAAAAGCAGACCGCAACACAGTCTGCTTTTTTGTTTTCAGGTTTTTGTTTTCGGAACAAAGCTCAGGCTTAATCCAACACGCCGTATTTGCCTTCGTTGAACTCTTGAAAGCTCTCAATCAACTCTTCGCGGGTGTTCATCACAAAAGGCCCGTGGGCGGCGATGGGCTCGTCAATCGGCACGCCAGAGAGCAGCAGGATTTCGGCTTTGCCGCTGCCCACGTTGCGGATGCGAATTTCGCCGTCTTCGCGCTCAAACACGGCAAGCTGGGTTTCGCCCATGCGGCGGCTGCCGTTTAATTCCACTTCGCCGTGGCGCACCACGAGGGAGAGATTGTGGCTTTCAGGCAGCCTGAAAACCTGTTCCGCGCCCTCGTTCACGCTTACATCCCACACGTTCAGCTCGGTGAAGGTGTCGGCGGCGCCGCGTTTGCCGTCAAACTCGCCTGCAATCACGCGCACGCTGCCTGCTTCGGTTTGCACCACGGGGATGCCGTCTGATGGCAGGTGTTGGTAGCGGGGCGGTGTGCGTTTGTGTTCGCGCGGCAGGTTCACCCAAAGCTGCGCCATTTCAAACTGCCCGCCGCGTTCGGAGAATTCGGGGCTGTGGAATTCTTCGTGCACAATGCCGTTGCCCGCGGTCATCCATTGCACGTCGCCTTGTTTGATTACGCCGCCTCCGCCGCTGCTGTCGCGGTGGGCAACCTCGCCTGCGTAGGCAATGGTTACGGTTTCAAAACCACGGTGCGGATGCCCGCCCACGCCGCGCGGTTTGCCGCTGTTGGGCGCAAATTCCATTGGGGCGGCATAGTCAAACATTAAAAACGGGCTGGTTTGTTTGTCCTCGCCCATGTGGGAAAACAGCGGGGAAACTCTAAATCCGTTGCCTACCCAGTGGGTGCTTGGGGCGTTGTAGATATTTTTGATGGTACGCATGGCGTGTCCTTTCTGTGTGTTCGGTTGTGTTTTGGATTTCTTGGAATTGCCGTATCAGGGCATGCCCATTGCCTGAGCGTCGCGCAGGGCGGCGGGGGTAACGTCGCGACCTTCAGGGTCAATCACGGTAACGCTTGCCAAATGGGCTTTGAGCTGCCCCGTAATCGCGCCGATGTAGCCTTGGCGCAAACGGTCGCGCTCGGCGATTTCCTCGGCGCTTAGCGCGCGGGTTTTGGCGATACGAGCCAATTCGTTGATGCGGTCAAGTTCTGGGATACGCATATCAAAATCCTTTCTTTTTTAGTTCCTTGTTTAACGGTGTGGTGTATTATGTGGGTTAATTATTTTTTAGCAAGTACGCACAATTTTTATACTGTGAAAGGACGGCCGTGAACAAAACCGAAAACACCCTTCCATCCAGCGATTACGCCGAATCCTGCCCCGTCAGCACCATCTTGGATATTATCGGCGGCAAATGGAAAGTGCTGATTTTGTACCACCTGTTTGGCGACATGCGGCGGTTTAACGAATTGCAGCGGCTGATGCCCACCATCACCCAGCGGATGCTCACCTTGCAGCTGCGCGAATTGGAGCAGGACGGCATTGTCCACCGCGAAGTGTATCCACAAGTGCCGCCAAAGGTGGAATACTCGCTCACCGACTTCGGGCGCACGCTGCTGCCTGTGATTCAGGCAATGCACGATTGGAGCGAAACCTATGCGCAGGAATGCAGCAAACATAAAAACCGCTTGAAAGCTGGAAAAGGCAGCCTGCGAAGCGAAGCGGAGTTGCGAAGCTAAAACCCACATCCCTATTTTCAGGCTGCCTCAATCGCAAGCCCGCTTCGCTACACCCCACGCCTTATATATAATAAACACCGAATGCAGTAGCCCACCCCCATTCCCAAAAAAAGGAAGCCCACATGAGCGAACTCACCGATCTAGCCCAAGCCCAGCGCGACTACGAAGCCTACGCCGCTGCCCAATCGCCGCAAGAGCAAAAACTGCTTCACACCGCGCAACAGCTTGCCGCGCAGCATTATCCGCCCGATGCCAAAACCTACGTTGCGCGCGAGCCCGTGTTGCAACACCTGCTTGCCGCCGCCAAAATGGTTGCCGACATGGATTTGCTGCCCGAAGCCGTTGCCGCCACCGTGTTAGCCGAAATTTCCAGCTATCTGCCCAACTGGCAAGAAACCGTGTCCGAACAATGCGGCAAAACCGTGGTAACGCTGGTGCAAGGCATAGACGAAGTGCAAAAGCTCACCCATTTTGCCAAAGTGGACGCGCTGGCAACGCCCGAAGAGCGCGCCGCCCAAGCCGAAACCATGCGCAAAATGCTGCTGGCGATGGTGTCCGATATTCGCGTGGTGCTGATTAAGCTGGCGCTGCGCACGCGCACCATGCAGTTTTTAGGACAAACGCCCGATAGCCCCGAAAAACGCGCCGTTGCCAAAGAAACGCTGGATATTTTCGCCCCGCTTGCCAACCGCTTGGGCGTGTGGCAGCTCAAATGGCAGCTTGAAGACTTGGGCTTTCGCCATCAAAACCCCGAAGAATACAAACGCATCGCCAAGCTGTTGGAAGACAAGCGCACCGAACGCTTGGAATACATTGACCATTTTCTCAACATCATCCGCAGCGAGATGGACAAAGTCGGCATTCAATACGATGTGGCAGGGCGACCCAAACACATCTATTCCATCTACAAAAAAATGGTGAAGAAAAAGCTGGATTTTGAAGGGCTGTACGACATCCGCGCGGTGCGGATTTTGGTGAACACCATCCCCGAATGCTATGCCACGCTCGGCATTATCCACAGCCTGTTTCAGCCCATCCCCGGCGAGTTTGACGACTACATCGCCAACCCCAAAGGCAATGGCTACAAATCGCTGCACACCGTGATTGTAGGCCCCGAAGACAAAAGCATTGAAGTGCAAATCCGCACCTTTGAAATGCACCAATTCAACGAATTCGGTGTGGCGGCGCATTGGCGCTACAAAGAAGGCGGCAAGGGCGACAGCGCGTATGAGCAGAAAATCGCATGGCTGCGCCAGCTTTTGGATTGGCGCGAAAACATGGCGGAAAGCGGCAAAGAAGACCTGGCCGCCGCGTTTAAAACCGAATTGTTTAACGACACGATTTACGTTTTAACCCCGCATGGCAAAGTGCTTTCGCTGCCTGCGGGCGCAACGCCGATTGACTTTGCCTACGCCTTGCACAGCAGCTTGGGCGACCGCTGCCGTGGCGCGAAAGTGGACGGGCAGATTGTGCCGCTGTCCACACGGCTGGAAAACGGGCAGCGCGTGGAAATCATCGCCGCCAAAGAAGGGCATCCATCGGTGAACTGGTTGCATGAAGGCTGGGTAAAATCGCCGCGCGCCATCAGCAAAATCCGTGCTTATATTCGCGCGCAAAATGCGGAAACGGTGCGCGAAGAAGGCAAAAACCAGTTTGAAAAAATCATCAGCAAAATCACGCCCAAGCCCAACCAGCAGCAGCTTTGCGAGAAACTGGGTTTCAGGCTGCTAGATGATTTGTTTACCGCGTTGGGGCAAGGCGAAATCACGCCGCGTGCCATCCAAAAAGCCTGCGGTGCGTTGGTTGAGCCTGCGCCTGCGCCGATTAGCGCCACCAGCATGGTGAAAAAATCCAAAATCCAGTCGGGCGACAAAAACGGTGTGTTGGTGGACGGCGAAAGCGGCTTGCTGACCACGCTGGCAAAATGCTGCAAACCCGCGCCGCCCGATTTAATCGTGGGCTTTGTTACCCGCGAGCGCGGCGTGTCCATCCATCGGCAAGGGTGCAGCGATTTTGAGCATTTGGCAAAGCAGTCGCCCGAAAAAGTGTTGCCCGCAAGCTGGGCGGCGTTGGATGCCAACCAAGTGTTTGCGATTGATATTGAAATCCGCGCCAACGACCGCAATGGCTTGCTGCGCGATGTGTCGGACGCGCTGGCGCGCTATAAAGTGAACGTTACCGCCGTGCAAATGCAAACGCGCAATTTGGAAGCCAGCATGCGCTTTACGCTGGAAATGAAAAAGGTGGACGAACTGCCGCGCGTGTTGGCGGGCGTAGCGGAAGTGAAAGGCGTGGCGAGCGTGGCGCGGATTTAGTTTGCCAAAGGCAGCCTGAAAATGAGAAATCTGTTTTAGCTTCGCTGAAACGCACTTCGCTTGTTTTCAGGCTGCCTATTGCATTCAACTCGCGTTCAAGCATCGGAACAGCGTTGCAACGCCATAGCGATAATTTTTCTGATTAGGCAGCCTGAAAACCAAATCTCTTTTCAGGCTGCCTAATCTCCACCATCATCAGGGCAATGCCCGCATTCATCCAAAGGAAAAACCATGAAACGACTGCTTCTCGCGCTTCTCCCCGCCACCGCACTCGCTGCGCCCTTGCAAGGCTTTTACGACAATTTTGACGACTGGGACATCGCCTGCGACAACACGGGTACTTGCCGCATCGCGGGTTATCAAGAAGATTACGGCACGCACCCCATTTCTGTTTTATTCACCCGCCCAGCGGGAGCAAACGCGCCCGTGCAGGGGCAAATCGCCGTTGCGCCCGATTTTACCGATGACGCGCCCGATTTGGTGCTGGGCAAGCGCAGCGAATTGTGGCTCAACGGCAAATCGCTGGGGCGCATAAAATTAGACAAAGATTTTTACGGCACACTCAGCCCCGCGCAAACGCAAGCCCTGCTCGCCGCGCTGCGCCGCCACAGCCGCATCGTATTAACATCGGGCAAGCACCGCTGGCTGCTGTCCGACAAAGGCGCGGCGGCAGCGATGCTTAAAGCGGATGAATTTCAACGCCGCCTGAACACGCCATCCGCATGGATACGCAAGGGCAACAGCCGCCATGCTGTGCTTGCGCCGCAAGCCATGCCAAAAATCCGCGCGGTGGCGGTGCCACAAAAAGGCAGCTATGAATTGAAAGCAGGCACAAACCAGTATCGCGCGGTGTGGGCGCGGTTGGCAGCGAGCAATAATGTGAACGAAGAACACGATGATTACTGCGCTTCGCTGCACCCTGCCGACAATCCCGATGTAAACAAACCGCAAGACATTACCGTTTACCCGCTGAATAATCGGCAAGTGTTGGTGGAAACGCTGTGTAATTTTGGCGCGTATCAAAGCACGGATGTGTATGCGGTCATGGATAAATCGTTGAGCAAGGTGGAACAAATGTTTGCCGACACCTATGGCGGGTTTGGCGGCTTTGACGCGGAAACATCAACGCTGGTAGGCGGCTTTAAATCACGCGGCTTGGGCGATTGCTGGGGCGGGCAAACCGCCGTGTGGAATGGCAAAACCTTTGTGAAAAGCAGTAGAGATACCACAGGGTCGTGTCGCGGTTTTATGGGTGGGGCTTGGACGCTGCCGATTTGGAAAACGAATGTGATAAGATGAAATAGGCAGCCTGAAAACAGAGACAGCGCGTTGTAGCCCAGCCAATCGGTTTTCAGGCTGCCTATTCCATCAAGGCAGCCTGAATTTGTTTACTCGCTATCACTCATCCCATCCCCCAAAGGACACCCATGCTCCCCCCCCTGCGCCAAACCCTCTCCCAACACGCGCTTGATGCGCTTATCCTCCCCACCGCCGACCCGCATCTTTCCGAATACATCCCCGAGTATTGGCAATCGCGCCAATATTTTTCGGGCTTCACAGGCTCGGCAGGCGTGCTGGTGGTGCAGCCTGAAACCGCCGAACTGTGGACCGACTCGCGCTATTGGACGCAAGCCGAAGCCGAATTAGCAGGCAGCGGCATCAGCCTGCAAAAGCAAGAAAACGGGCGCAACCACATCGCCCATCTGGCACAAACGCTGCCTGAAAATGCCGCCGTCGGCATCGCGCCCGATATGCTTTCCGTTGCCGAGCTGCGCCGCATTCAGGCTGCCTTTGCGCCGAAAAACATCGCGCTCAAACACGATTTGGATTACACCGCCGCCGCATGGGGCAACGCGCGCCCTGCCCTGCCCGCCGCGCCCGTGTTCGCGCAAAAAGCCGAGTTCGTGCCGCAAAGCGCCGCCGAAAAATTGCAACGCGTGCGCCAAGCCATGCACGAGAGTGGCGCCGATTGGCATTTCATCTCCGCGCTGGACGACATCGCATGGCTCACCAACCTGCGCGGCAGCGACATCGCCTACAACCCCGTATTCCTGTCGCATCTGCTCATCGGCGCAAATGGCACAGCCACGCTGTTCGTGTCGCCCAGCAAAATCACGCCCGACATCCAAGCTGCCTTAAACCAAGCCGCCATCCAAATCCAGCCCTATGAACACGCAGCAGACGCGCTGGCGCAGCTTTCAGGCTGCCTGATGTACGACCCTGCCAAAGTTGCCGTGTCCACCGTTTTCAGGCTGCCTGAAAGCGTGGTTAAGCGCGAGCAGCCCAATCCATCCACCCAATTCAAAGCCGAAAAATCCGCCGCCGAAGTGGCAAACATCCGCCAAGCCATGCTGCAAGACGGCATCGCGCTGTGCGGTTTCTTCGCCGAGCTGGAACAACGCCTTGCGCAGGGCGAACCCATCACCGAATACCAAATCGGCGAAATGCTGCTCGTCCACCGCAGCCAGCGCGAACACTTCGTCTCCGAGAGCTTTGGCACGATTGCGGGCTACAACGCCAACGGCGCAATGCCGCATTACTCCGCCCCCGCCATAGGCAGCCTGAAAATCGCAGGCGACGGCTTATTGCTGATAGACAGCGGCGCGCAATACCACTGCGGCACCACCGACATCACGCGCACCATCCCCATCGGCACGCCATCCGCCGCACAAATCCGCGATTTCACGCTGGTGTTGCAAGCGCACATTGCCCTTGCCCGCGCCGTGTTCCCAGACGGCATCCCCGCGCCGATGATAGACGCCATCTGCCGCGCCCCGCTGTGGCAAGCCCAGCGCGATTACGGGCATGGCACAGGGCATGGCGTGGGCTATTTTTTAAACGTGCATGAGCCGCCGCAACGCATTTCCTACTTCGCGCCCAACACGCCCGAATACGCCCTGCGCCAAGGCATGCTCACCTCCAACGAACCCGCGCTCTATCGCCCGAACCAATGGGGCATCCGCATAGAAAGCCTAGTCGTGGCGCAGCCTGTTGCCCAGCCGCAAGAAAGCCAGTTTGGCGACTACCTTTGCTTTGAAACGGTAACACTGTGCCCAATTGACACACGGCTGGTGGATGCCACGCTGCTGCGCCCCGACGAGCGCGATTGGCTCAACGCCTACCACGCCCAAGTGCGCGAGCAACTGCTGCCGTTTGTGAGCGGCGCGGCGAAAGATTGGCTCATCGCGCGCACCCAAGCCATTTAATCCGTTTTCAGGCTGCCTAAGCTGCAAAACTAAAACGGCAGCCTAAAAAGCAATCATGCAAGGCAGCCTGAAAATGTCCTACATCCCCGATGGCGTAACCGAATACGACACCCAACCCGACCCGCTCAACCAAAACCGCGCCAGCCTCATCCGCTTTGCTGCCGCCTGCCCTTATGGATAGGCATGGGCGTGTTGGCAAAGCTGCTTTTTTGGCTACACCAATCCTGCGCCCAAGGCTGCAATTTGTCGTTTGGACCGCGCATTGGCGGCGCGATGGGCGTGTTTGTGTTGGCAACTTTTACGCTGCTGCGTTATCAAAATATCTGGCTGGAACGCCGTTGCAACGATGCCGAGCGCGGTTGGGCGGTGGGCGAATGGTTATTCAAAATCAGCATCGGCTTGGCGTTTATCGGGCTGCTGTCATCCCGATCCGCCCTGCTGTTGATTGCGCTGGGCTGGGCTGGGTGCAATTTGTTTATGGCTTGACGCTGCCTGCCAACCCCTTGTCCAATATCCACGGTTTTCCGCGCCCCGACACGCCCGCGCTGCGCTATGCCGCATGGGCTGCAATCGTGCTGGCGGCGGTGTTGCCGTTAATCGTATTCGTGTAAACCCCGTTTCAGGCTGCCGCTGCCAATCGCAACGCCAAAGGCAGCCTGAAACTCATCTCACCTTAAAAAACAGGACACAACCATGCTTTTTCTCGCCTATCTGATTATCGGCGCTATCGCGGGCTTTTTCGCAGGGCTATTCGGCATTGGCGGTGGCACCATCATCGTGCCCATGCTGTTGCTGTTGCTGCCGCAAGCAGGCGTGCCAGATGCGCAGCTGATGGCAATGGCGCTGGGCACATCGTTTGCCACCATCGTGTTCACTTCCATTTCATCGGCGTGGCAACACCATAAATTCGGCAATGTGGATTTGCGCGTGTTCCGCTTTTTTGTGCCTGCGCTGATGGTATCGGTGTTTGTGTTTGGCTACTTGGCATCGGGCTTGCCCAAAGACAAGCTGATGAAAATGTTTGCCGCCATGATGCTGTTTCTCGCCATCAAAATGCTGATTTCCAGCAAACAAAAATCCGCCCCACCCGCCAAACCGCTCACCGCGCCCGCGCAAATCGCCGCTGGCACAGTTATCGGCGCGCTATCCAGCTTTGCGGGCATCGGCGGCGGCGCATTTATCGTGCCTTTTTTAAACAGCCGCGGCTTTGAAATGAAACGCGCCATCGGCACATCATCCGCGTGCAGCGTGCTGCTTGCCATCGGCGCGACTGTTAGCTTTATGCTCAGCGGCAGCCGTTTTGCGCAGATGCCTGCTTATGCCATTGGTTTTGTGTATTTGCCTGCGTTTATCAGCATTGTGTCCGCCAGCATTCTCACTTCGCGCTTTGGCGCAATGGCGGCTAACCGGCTGCCCGTTTCGGTGTTGAAAAAGGCGTTTGGCGCGTTTTTATGCTGCGTGGCGGTGATGATGCTGTTTAAATGATGCGAACGCGCAAGGCAGAAAACACTCCGTTGCGCGGGTTTTCAGACTGCCTAATTTATTCAAACAAAACATGGTGTTAATCACAAAAATTCGCTTTTATCTTTACAATCCGCTATAATTATGCCCAACCGCATTTCAAACTAAATAGGCAGCCTGAAAGCCCATCCATTTTCAGGCTGCCTAATCTAATCAACAAGGAATCCCCATTATGATGACACTCTATTCAGGCATCACCTGCCCATTTAGCCACCGTTGCCGCTTTGTGCTGTTTGAAAAAGGTATGGATTTTGAAATCAAAGACATTGATACGTTTAACAAGCCCGAAGATCTCGTTATCATCAACCCCTACAACCAAGTGCCCGTGCTGGTGGAACGCGATTTAATTCTCTACGAATCCAATATCATCAACGAATACCTAGACGAACGCTTCCCCCATCCGCAGCTGATGCCTGCCGATCCCGTGATGCGCGGGCGCGGGCGGCTGGTGCTGTTCCGCTTAGAAAAAGAATTGTTTGTCCACGTTGCCACGCTGGAAAACCCAGCTGCCACCAACAAAGAACAAGCCAAAGCGCGCGAAGCCATCGCCCAAGGCTTAACCATGATTGCCCCTTCGTATGCTAAGAATAAATATGTATTGGGCGACGATTTTTCCATGATTGACGTTGCCCTCGCCCCCCTGCTCTGGCGTTTAACGCACTACGACATCAAGCTCGGCAAATCTGCCGCGCCGCTGCTCAAATCTGCCGAACGCATCTTCCAACGCCCCGCGTTTGCCGAAGCGCTCACCCCCGCCGAAAAAGCCATGCGCAAATAAGAACCTGTATTCATTATTTGCATAGGTAGATTTTATGGCATAAAAGCGCGGATACAAGGCAAAAAGCACAGCAAGGTTGGACACCTTACGAGTATTTTTAACGCAGTAGCCGCGTTTTTAGGACATAAAAGATACCTATGAAAATAGTGAATGCAGGTTCTAAGTTTCAGGCTGCCCCTTTGTTATCTGCAAAGGGGTTTTGCATACTCACAGGAGACCCACATGACCCAATCCACCTCCACCAAGCCCTACCTTATCCGCGCCCTATACGAATGGTGCCTAGACAACGGCAACACGCCCTATATCGCCGTATGGGTAAACGAACACACCCGCGTGCCCGCGCAATATGTGCAAGACGAGCAAATTGTGCTCAGCATCAGCCCCACCGCCACCAAAGACCTATTCATAGACAACGAATGGGTCAATTTCCACGCCCGCTTTGGCGGCGTATCACACGAAATCTGGGTACCTATTGGACACGTTATCAGCCTATTTGCCAAAGAAACAGGCGAAGGCATGGGCTTTGAAGTAGAACCCTACACCCCCAGCGCCCACTCAACGCAGCCTGAAAACGCCAACAGCGCAAGCAACACCAGCAGCGAAACAGGCGAGCAGCCCAAAAAACGCAGCCTGAAACTGGTGAAATAACCCCATTCAACCCTGTCTTGCGCCCTGAAATATTTTCAGGATGCCGCAAGGTTTCCCCATCTGCCAAAAGCAGCCTGAAAGCCATGCCGCGCGGTTTGCCCAATGCAAACGCCGCCATTATTTTAGGCTGCCTAACACGCTATCTAACCTAACTTAACCCCGCTAAACCTTTGCAAAATCTTGCTTACACAGCCCTACGCCTTGCCGCGCAAATCGGTTAGAATGCCGCTCATTTGTATTTAACCCATCTCCGTTATGACCTATCCCCTTCTTCGTTCTACTGCGCTTGCCCTGCTATTAGCGTATGGCAGCATTGCCCAAGCCGCTCCAAAAGCCAAGCCCGCTCCAAAAGCCGTCACTAGCAAGCCCGCACCCGCCAAATCATCAAGTAAAGAAAAATCCAGCAAAGACTCTTCAAAAGATAAATCTAAAACCAAATCAGAACCCCACGGCAAAACCAGCAAAGAAAAACCCAAAGCCAGTGACAACAGCCGCAACGCCAAAAAATCCGACAACAAAAAACCCGAGCCGAAAAAAGCCGACAATAAAAAACCCGAAAGCAAAAAATCCGAACCACAAAAGCGCGAAGCCAAAAAAGAACCGCGCAAATCATCCAACGACGAAATCGGCAGAATCATCCAGCGCAGCACACCGCCTGCCACCGCGCAAAATCATTCTTCACACGATGCCATCGGCAGCATCATCCAGCAAAAACAACAGCAACAAGCCCAAGCCACGCCACCCGTTGCCGCCCGCGAAGAGCCATCCAACGCCGAACCGATGGGACGTGGCGATGCCGACGAGTTAATCTCCAACGCCATGGGCTTTATCGGCGTTGCCTACCGCTTTGGCGGCACATCGCCCACAGGCTTTGATTGCAGCGGCTTTATGCAATATGTGTTCCGCAAAGCCTTTGCCGTCAATCTGCCGCGCACTTCCGCCGCGCAAGCATCGGTGGGCAGCTATGTAAGCCGCAGCGAATTGCGCCCAGGCGACATGGTCTTCTTCCGCACCCACGGCTCGCGCATCTCCCATGTTGGCATGTATATCGGCAACGATCGCTTTATCCACGCCCCGCGCACTGGCAAGCGCATAGAAATCACCAGCCTATCCAGCAAATATTGGAGCGCGCGCTATGCCACCGCCCGCCGCGTGAAGCGCAATAACGCGCAAAACTACATCCGCAATTAGGCAGCCTGAAACACAAAAACAGCACAATCCCAAGCCCATAATCAGGCAGCCTGAAAAAACTTAGGACAACACACCATGCCACAACCCGAGATGCCCAAATGGTTCAGCGACGACGGCAGCCCCGTCTCCTGCACCGAAAAAATCAAAGTGATGAACCAAAACATGACCGAGCTCTACCAAGCCGCGCAAGACGCATTTGAAGACGCATTGCTCATGGGATGCAGCGAAGTGCAACTGCGCGACTACTTACAGCAACTCATCGCAGGCGTAGAAAACCCCTATCAACAACCCTAACCCTTTTTCAGGCTGCCTAATCCCCCACATTAGGCAGCCTGAAAACCCAACAAGGCACGCAAAATGACTACACCCCATCGCCAAATCATCCTAGACACCGAAACCACAGGCTTTTACCACTCCGCGCCCGAAAACCCAGACCGCCTGATTGAATTCGCAGGGCTGGAAATGGTGAACCGCCAGCTCACCGAAAACAACCTGCATCTCTACATCCACCCCGAGCGCGACATCCCCGCCGAAGCCGCCGCCATCCACGGCATCACGCTAGATCAGCTTGAAGGCAAGCCCGTGTTTGCCCAAGTTGCCCAGCAAATTTTTGATTTTCTTAAAGGCGCAGAACTCATCATCCACAACGCCAAATTTGACATCGGCTTTCTCAACGCCGAATTCGCCCGCGTTGGGCTGCCGCCGATAGACAGCGTGTGCAGCGTAATCGACACGCTGGAAATGGCGCGCAACAAATACCCCGGGCAAAAAAACAACCTAGACGCGCTGTGCAACCGCCTAGGCGTGGACAGAAGCCGCCGCGTGCTGCATGGCGCGCTGATAGACTGCGAACTGCTCGGCGGCGTGTACCTTGCCATGACGCGCAACCAATTTAGCCTAACCGATGAACTGGAAAGCGAAGAAGAACCCACCGCCCCAGTCGCCCAAACCACCGCCGCGCCTGCGCCCACCGCCCGCCCCGACCACCTTATCGTGCTCACCGCCGATGCTAACGAAACCGCCGCCCACGAGGCCTATTTAGATGGGCTGGATAAAGACACAGGCAACCCCTGCCTTTATCGGCAGCCTGAAAACGCCAACGAATAAAGCCAAACGGCAAAGCGGGATGGGTTTGTTGCATCAACCGCCTTTCAGGCTGCCTAACCGCGTTACTTAAAGGACTGAAAATGAAACAATATCGCCACCGCCCCGCCCAACACAAATACATCCCATCGCCCGAAGCCGAAAGAGCGCACCAATGGCGCAAATGACTGGCGATTATTGCGGCGATTGGTGCAGTAATTAACTTAATTCTTGTGTTTTTTGTGGATTAAAACGATGAACAAAGCCGAACTTGAAGCCATCCGCCGCTTGCTTTTCCTTAATGCCTTTGAAGCGGGGCGCAACGTCGCCATTGATGAAACGCATCCTAATGGCGTATCAGAATGCACTTGGAACAGATGGGAAAAGGGCGTAAAACCTATTCCCGAAAGAATTGAGCGGCAATTAAAACTTTTGCTATCGCGCCGTAAAGCCGAAATCCAACGCATCACGCAAAATGCCCAAGCAGGCGCACCATTGTTTGCCTTGTGGTATCACAGCCGCCACGATTGTCCGCCGTTTTTTGAACGCAAAACCGATGAGCCGTCTGTGGTGGACAAGAAACTTAGCCAATCCATCGCTTCCGCCATTGTTGCCCAAGGCGGGCGCGTTGTGCCATTTGATGCAGAAAAATTTAGGGGCTGTCCTAGATAACTAGGATAAATTACTTCTTACCAATTGT
>CAUQQW010000024.1:0-22532 GCA_963520365.1 uncultured Kingella sp. | reverse complement strand
TGGTTTTCTGCGGCGGCACAACCTTGCTCACGCGCAGCATGGAATAGACGTATTGTTGGGACATAGATGCTCCTTGGTTGGGATGGTTGAGGAAAGGGGGAGGCAGCCTGAAAACAAGCGTAGCGTGTTTCGGCGAAGCTAAAACAGCATTTAAAAAAGCGTTTTTCAGGCTGCCTTGTGCTGATGCAGCCTGAAACGGCAGCTTTAAAGGTAATCGTGTTGCGACATACGAGAAAGGTAATCGTCTGGCGACATATAAGAAGTTAGCCTGCTAAGCGGGCAGTGTTCGCGGATGGCTGCGATAATGCCATGTAGCCCTCCACGAAGCATATCGGTTAGGGGGATTGCTTTGTTCTTCTCTCGTTGCCAAAAGTATTTGGCTGGCGGATGGGGGTCTTGTTTCAAAATATAAAATAAAAAATAGCTTGTTGTACGATTACTACGAACGGCGCGGATATAAAAATTGTCAATATCCTGCCAAGCAACAAAGGTTTTGCGCAAAGAAAACAGGGTGTGGTAGTGGATGCCATCTTTGCCGATTTCTATCCAGTTTGGCGTTAGGATAGCGCGCAAGCATTTAAAGGAAAACCGAATTGAGATGTTACAAGAAAAAGCACAAACCCAGCTTATCGGTGTGAGCAGTATCCGCCAACTAGAATTCATAACAAGCCACACTGCGGCGAGAATGCTGAAATAAGCAACTGGCAGGAAAACAATTAAATAGAATAGAACGAGCCAAATATCGATTTTAAGCGTGGTATTCATGGTTTTATCTGGGATTTAGGCAGCCTGAAAACGAGTTGCAGCAAAGCTCAAATGGCATTTAAAAAAGCGGGTTCAGGCTGCCTTTGGGGATTTCGCTTACTCTTGCTCCCCATTCTGTTCATCATTTTTCAGTGCGTCAAACTTGGCTTTCATGGTGGGGTTTTTGCAGGTGAGTTTTTTCACGGTTAAATCTTCGGCTTTGTTGTTGGCAAGGCGCAGGTTGTTTTCGGCGCCCAAGAGGTCGGCTTTGGTTTTTTCCAAGTGTTTGATGGTGTCGTCGATGTGTTTGATGGCAGCCTGAAACTTCTCGCTGGCCAGGCGGTAGTTGCGCCCGAATTTTTCGCGAAAGTCGTCCAGCTCGTTTTCAAAATTGGTGATGTCTATGTGTTGCTCGCGCATGGCGGCGATTTCCTGCTTGTATTTCAAGGCGTTTAGCCCTGCGTTGCGCAGTAGGGAGATGATGGGGATGAAAAACTGGGGGCGCACCACATACATTTTGGTATAGGCGTGCGACACGTCCACGATGCCGCCGTTATACAGCTCGCTGTCGCTTTCCAGCAGCGAGACGAGCACGGCGTATTCGCAGTTTTTTTCGCGGCGGTCTTTGTCTAGCTCTTTGAAAAAGTGTTCGTTTTTCTTTTTGCTGGCGGTGGTGTCGTTTTCGTTTTTCATTTCAAACATGATGGAGACGATTTCGTTGCCTGCGCTGTCGTGTTCGCGGTAGATGTAGTCGCCCTTGCTGCCGCCGCTGGCGTCGTTGTCTTTGCCAAATTGGGCTTGCGGGAATGCCATGGCGCGGATGCGGTTGAATTCGGTTTCGCAATGGGCTTCCAGACTCTCGCCGACCATTTTGGTGGATTGGCGGGCTTTGAAGTCTTTGTAGAAGGCGACTTCTTCGTCTTTGTGTTTGAGCTGGATTTCGTAGCGCTCGCGCAGGGCGTTTTGGGCGAGTTGGTTTTCGCTGTCGCGCAGTTGCAGTTGGACGGCAAGCGCGGAGAGTTCGCGCTCTTTGGCGGATAGGGCTTCGCGGATGGCGAGTTCGCGTTCTAGCGTCATGCGTTTGGCGATGGCTTGGTTTTGCGTTTGCAGTTCGGTGATTTGGCGGGCTTTTTCGGCTAATTCGGTTTTCAGGCTGCTTGATATGTTGGCGATGGCGAGTTGGTTGTCTTTTTCGTGGTTGGCGAGTTGGTGGGATAGGGCGGCGATTTGGGCTTCTTTTTGCGCTAGGGCTTGGTTGTATTGTTGTTTATCTTGGGCTTGCTGGGCGGCGAGTTCGCTTTTGGCTTGCGCTTGGGCTTGGGCTAGGCGTTCATGCACTTCGGCTTGAAATTCTTGGGTGCGGACTTGGTTGAGAATGTCGGCGTAGCTGGCTTCGTTGATGGTGAAGGCGGTGTGGCAGTGCGGGCATTTGATTTCGTGCATTTTGGTTTAGGTGGGGGAGAGTTGGGATGGGGGGATTTTAGCAGATGGGGTGGGTTCAGGCTGCTTTTGCTGGAATCTTTGAGGCAGCCTGAAAACGGATTTGCTCAGTGAAAACGGTTTGCTGGGATGGTAAATGGTTTTCAGGCTGCCTCAATTGGTAAGCTAAAGTAAGGATAAAAAAGCGCAGCAATTTTTGCAGTAAATTTGTTTCATATACATCCGCTTGTTCCGCTGCCACCAAGCCCCAAGCCCATCCTTTCTCTTTTCAGGCTGCCATTCTTAACAAAACTTGTTGCTTTGTAAATTTTTTGTTAATATTTTCCCAGCCGCTTACAATAGAACCACTTATTGCGGTTTTCTTCCTATTTTTTCAAACACATATAAATAGAGGGCACGCTTATGAACCCCATGTACATCACATTCGGTCTGTATCTGGTTGCCGTTCTCGGCATTGGCTTGGTAGCCTATTTTTCTACCAAAAATTTTGACGACTATATTCTCGGCGGGCGCAGCTTGGGCGCGTTTGTAACCGCCATGTCGGCAGGTGCGAGCGATATGTCGGGCTGGCTGCTGATGGGCTTGCCGGGCGCGATTTACCTTTCTGGCTTTTCCCAAGCATGGATTGCGATTGGCTTAACCGTTGGCGCATATTTCAACTGGCTTTGGGTGTCTGGGCGACTGCGCGTGTTCACCGAATACAACAACAACGCGCTCACGCTGCCCGATTATTTTTACCATCGCTTCGGCGGCAAAAGCGTGGCGATTAAATTAAGCTCAGCGTTCATCATCTTGTTTTTCTTCACCATTTACTGCGCTTCGGGCGTGGTGGCGGGGGCGCGTTTGTTTCAAAGTCTGTTCCCCGATATGACTTATATGCAAGCGATGTGGCTGGGCGCGGGTGCAACCATTGCCTACACCTTTATCGGCGGCTTCCTTGCCGTGAGCTGGACGGACACGGTGCAAGCCACGCTGATGATTTTCGCGCTGATTTTAACCCCCGTGATGGTGTATTTAGCCGTGGGTGGCGCAGACCAAGTTTCTGCTGCGATTCAGGCTGCCACCGCCAGCAGCGGCACGCAATACAGCAGCTTGTTCACAGGCACAACCGTGCTGGGCATCATTTCCACCGCCGCTTGGGGCTTGGGCTACTTTGGGCAGCCGCACATTTTGGCGCGCTTTATGGCGGCGGAAAACGTGAAATCGCTGACCAACGCCCGCCGCATCGGCATGACGTGGATGATTGTTTGCCTACTGGGCGCGGTGATGGTGGGCTATTTTGGCATCGCCTACTTCGGCGCGCATCCCGAGCAGGTCGCCAGTATGCAAGGCAACCCCGAGCGTGTGTTCATCGCGCTGACCACCTTGCTGTTCAACCCTTGGATTGCGGGCGTGATTTTGTCGGCAATTTTGGCGGCGGTGATGTCCACGCTGTCGGCGCAGCTGCTGCTGTGTTCCAGCGCGATCACCGAAGATTTCTACAAGGGCTTCTTCCGTCCCAACGCCACGCAGCAGGAATTGGTGTGGATCGGGCGCGGTATGGTGCTGGCGGTGGCGGGCATTTCCATCATCATCGCCGCCAATCCTGAAAACCGCGTGCTGGGCTTGGTTTCCTATGCGTGGGCAGGCTTTGGCGCGGCGTTTGGGCCGTTGGTAATTTTGTCGCTCACATGGCGACGTTTAACGCAAACGGGCGCACTCGCCAGCATGATTACAGGCGCGGTGGTGGTTGTGCTGTGGGCGGAAATTGTGAATCCGCTGTTGGCAAAAGCAGACTTGCCGACGATGTATGAAATCGTGCCTGGCTTTATCGCCGCGTGGCTTGCCGCATGGCTGGTTTCGCTGAACGACAAAGCGTCCGAAGAAGCCGTGTTGGCACGCTTTGACCAAGCGCAAGATGCTTACAACAAAGCCAAATAATGCACAGGCAGCCTGAAAACGTGTTGATGCGATTTTCAGGCTGCCTGAATTGTTAATTGTTGACGAAAACCTTTGGCGAAATTTGATTGGCGGATAAACGGCGCGGATGTTGGGTTATCTGATGCAGCCTGAAAACGTTGCCAACCGCATTTGCCATGCGCACTTGGCTTGCACACAGATTTTCAGGCTGCCGCAAACGCGAATAGCCGATTATCTGATGCAGCCTGAAAAACATACCGCGCTGGCAAGCCCCATCAACAAATCTTTGCCAACAAAAAACAGGCGCAGATAAGTTTTCAGGCTGCCCACATCATCCCTATGACTCCAAACGTTCTACTGCTGCACGGCTTGCACATGAACGCCCTTGCGATGAAACCGCTGGGCAAACGTCTCGCCGCGCATGGCTTTATCCCCCATTATTTCAGCTACCCCACCACCAAAGGCAGCCTGGAAAGCCACGCCATCGCCCTTGCCCACCACATCCAGCGCGAAAACATCCTGCCCACCCATTTCGTTGCCCACAGCCTTGGCGGCTTGCTGCTGCGCCACCTTGCCGCCATCCACCCCGAATTGCTGCAAGCCCGCGCCGTAACACTTGGCTCGCCGCACCAAGGCAGCCAAACCGCGCAACGCGTTAAACAGATTATGCCGCGCATGATTGGCGATTCATGGCAAAACGCGCTGGATGGTAGCCTGCCCAATCAGCCCCTACCGATAGAATGCGGCAGCATCGCAGGCACCGTCTCCGCAGGCTTGGGGCGGCTGGTAACCCAGTTTGCCGAACCCAACGACGGCACAGTTGCCCTTGCCGAAACCGCCCTGCCCAATAGCCAACAGCTCGTTGTGCCATGCAGCCATTCGGGCTTGCTGTTTGACGACAAAGTTGCCCAGCAAGTGGCTTATTTTTTGCAGCACGGGCGATTTCGGGAAACGCAGGCAACGGCAGGGTGAAAAAGGGGCGTGCGCGAAATGAATGATGGCATCGCGGATAGTGCGCGGGGTTGGATGTGATGCGCGAAGTTGTTTTCAGGCTGCCTTTGGTTGCTTGATGCAGCCTGAAAACCACAGAAGGTAACTGCCAATGTTCACTACAAAGCCATAACTTATTTTCAGGCTGCCCAATGGTTCTCCTGATATTAAAGCGAGTGCGAAGCAGCGGCGCGGCTAGCACGTTGGGCTGGATGCAAAGAACAAGGCTGTTTTCAGGCTGCCGCAACTATACTGATGCAGCCTGAAAACTAAATTGTGGATTCACGTCAGCGTTTGCCATAAAACACAAACCCTTTTCAGGCTGCCTTTAACGAATGCTAACCACAAAGCCCTAACTCGTTTTCAGGCTGCCCCAACCATCTGATGCAGCCTGAAAACCAAATTATGAATCATCTATAACGTTTGCCACAAAGCATAAAGCTATTTTCAGGCTGCCCCCAACACCCCAATACCCCCCCTAAAACTCCCCCCCAAAAAACACCCACAGAAAGGACACCCCACCATGTTCCAATTCGCCCACCCCACCCAATCTCCCCTGCGCCAAGCCATCACCCAAGCCTATCGCCGCGATGAAACCGAAGCCGTAACCGATATGCTGCAACGCGCCCAAATGACCGAAGCCGAGCGCGCCGCCGCCAGCGAGCTCGCCCGCAAACTGGTAACCCAAGTGCGCGCCAATCGCACCAAAGCCAACGGCGTAGATGCCCTGATGCACGAATTCTCCCTATCCAGCGCCGAAGGCATCGCCCTGATGTGCCTTGCCGAAGCCCTGCTGCGTGTGCCCGATGCCGCCACCCGCAACGAACTCATCCAAGACAAACTATCAGGTGGCAACTGGCAATCCCATCTAGGCAACAGCCCATCGCTGTTTGTCAACGCATCCGCATGGGGCTTGCTGCTCACCGGCAAACTCACATCCCACAGCAGCGACACCCTATTAGGCAGCCTGAAAACCGTGTTGGCCAAAGGCGGCGCGCCACTCATCCGCAAAAGCATGGACTACGGCATGCGCCTAATGGGCAAACAATTCGTCAGCGGGCAAACCATAGAAGAAGCCCTTGCCAACGGCAAAGAGCGCGAAAAAATGGGCTACCGCTATTCGTTTGATATGCTGGGCGAAGCCGCCATGACCGCCGCCGATGCCGAGCGTTATTTTCAAGACTATGTGAACGCCATCCACGCTATCGGCAAAGATGCCCAAGGCGCAGGCGTGTATGACGGCAACGGCATCTCCGTCAAACTCTCCGCCATCCACCCCCGTTATGTTCGCGCCCAACACAGCCGCGTGGTGAGCGAACTGTTGCCCAAGCTCAAACAATTATTCGTACTCGCTAAACAATACGACATCGGGCTCAACATTGATGCCGAAGAAGCCAACCGCTTGGAGCTTTCCCTAGACCTAGTTGCCGCGCTGGTTGCCGACCCCGATTTAGCAGGCTACAACGGCATCGGCTTGGTGGTGCAAGCCTACCAAAAACGCTGCCCCTTTGTGATTGACTACCTGATAGACCTAGCCCGCCAACACAAGCAACGCCTGATGGTGCGTCTCGTTAAAGGCGCATACTGGGACAGCGAAATCAAATGGGCGCAAGTAGAAGGGCTAAACGGCTACCCCGTTTACACCCGCAAAGTCCACACCGACATTTCCTATCTCGCCTGCGCGCGCAAGCTGCTGAGTGCGCAAGATGCCATCTTCCCCCAATTTGCCACCCACAACGCCTACACCCTTGCCGCCATCTACCAAATGGGGCAAGGCAAAGACTTTGAACACCAATGCCTATACGGCATGGGAGAAACGCTGTACGACCAAGTGGTCGGCGAACAAAACCTAGGCAGACGCTGCCGTATGTATGCCCCCGTGGGCACACACGAAACCCTGCTCGCCTATTTGGTGCGCCGCCTGCTGGAAAACGGCGCGAACACATCGTTCGTCAGCCAAATTGTTGATGAACACATCAGCCTAGACGAACTCATCCGCAGCCCATTTGAAACCATTGAACAAGACGGCATCCAAGCCAACAGCCACCTACCGCTGCCTGAAACCCTATACGGCGAAGCCCGCAAAAACTCGCGCGGCATAGATTTCGCCAACGAAATAGAACTGCAAAGCCTAGAAGGCAGCCTGAAAGCCGCCTGCGCCCAAAGCTACGCCGCCACCTCGCTGATTAACGGCAAGCCCGTTGCCGAAGGCGAAGCGCAAGCCGTGCGCAACCCTGCCGACCACAGCGACATCGTAGGCAGCGTAACCTTTGCCAACGCACAAACCGCCACCGCCGCCATTGATGCCGCACTCGCTGCGCAAACCCAATGGGCAGCCACCCCCGCCGCCGAGCGCGCAGGCAGCCTGAAACGCTTTGCCGACCTGCTGGAACAACACACCCCCGCCCTGATGATGCTCGCCGTGCGCGAAGCAGGCAAAACGCTTGCCAACGCCCTTGCCGAAGTGCGCGAAGCCGTAGATTTCTGCCGCTACTACGCCCACGAAGCCGAACACACCCTAGCCAACCACGCCAGCGGCAAAGGCGTGATGATTACCATCAGCCCGTGGAACTTCCCACTCGCCATCTTCACCGGCGAAACCATTGCCGCGCTGGCAGCAGGCAACACCGTGGTCGCCAAGCCCGCCGAGCAAACCAGCCTAATCGCGCATTACGCCGTGCAACTGATGCATCAAGCAGGCATCCCCACCACCACCTTGCAGCTCGTGCTGGGCGCGGGCGACGTGGGCGCAACGCTCACCCAAGACCCGCGCATCGCAGGGGTCATCTTCACAGGCTCAACTGAAGTTGCTCAGCTCATCAACCGCACGCTCGCCCAGCGCGAAGACTATCCCATGTTGATTGCCGAAACAGGCGGGCAAAACGCCATGATTGTGGATTCCACCGCCTTGCCCGAGCAAGTGGTTGCCGACGTGGTCAACTCCGCCTTTGATAGCGCAGGACAACGCTGCTCCGCGCTGCGCATTCTCTGTTTACAAGACGACATCGCCGATAAAACGCTCGCTATGATTAAAGGCGCGATGGACGAGCTTAACGTAGGCAACCCCGTGCTGCTGGAAACCGACATTGGGCCCGTTATCGATAGCGAAGCCCAAGCCAACCTACTTGCTCACATTGAAAAAATGAAAAGCGTGGCGAAGTCGTACCACGAAGTCAAAATGCAGCCTGAAAACGCCGAACGCGGCACATTCGTTGCCCCCATCCTGTTTGAACTCAACGATTTGAGTGAACTCAAACGCGAAGTATTCGGGCCCGTGTTGCACGTTGTCCGCTACCGCAGCGAAGAGCTAGACCAACTGGTTGAACACATCAACCGCACAGGCTACGCGCTTACCCACGGCATCCACAGCCGCATAGACAGCCGCATCAACCAAATCCGCAGCCGCATTGAAGCGGGCAATGTGTATGTGAACCGCAATATCGTGGGCGCGGTGGTGGGCGTGCAGCCGTTTGGCGGACACGGCTTATCGGGCACAGGGCCCAAAGCAGGCGGGCCGTTCTACTTGCAACGTCTCAGCAGCCTGAAAAACTGGATTGCCCCTACCACCGAGCAAGGCTTCGCCGAAGAAGACGCGCTCTACGTTATTCAAAATATGCTGCCGCAAATGCCCTTAACGCAGCCTGAAAAACGCCAAATCGCCGAAACGCTCGGCACCGCGCGCGTGTTCAGCCTTGCCGACATCAGCCTAGATTTGCCCAGCTGCACCGGCGAAACCAACCGCATCACATGGCAAGCCCCCGCCGCTGTGTGGCTCTACGGCGGCACGCTCGCCAAAGCCCTTGCCGCGCTTGCCGAAATCAGCGCGATGGGCAGCGTGGTGGTTGTCAGCCCCGAGCATCCGCTTGCCGCCTACGCCGACCAGCTAAGCGGCTATCTGCGCGTGGACGGCACGCCCGAACAATCCGCCGATATAGACGCCGTTGTCGCGCTAGAAGCATTGCCAATTGCCACCAAGCAAGCGCTCGCCGCACGAGAAGGCGCCATCGTTCGCCTGATCGACGCCCGCGACACGCTCAACACCTTGCAGCTTTATCACGAAATCTCGTGCAGCGAAAACACCACCGCCGCAGGGGGCAACGCGAGCTTGATGGCGATGGGGGATAAATAGCACGTAGAAAAATATCGCGCTGATTAGCTGTTTGCCTTTTCAGGCTGCCTTTGTTTTCCCCGACAAAGGCAGCCTGAAATTTTTGCTAATGCAATATATGGCATGTTGGCGGCGCGCAAACATCTTGCCCACTCGTTAGCCCATATTGAGCACGCCATTTGGCAACAATTCTCCACTCCATTTTGGATTTCAGGCTGCCTTATCCTGTGAACATGGCAGCCTGAAAAATCGTTCAGCATAAAGACACACAAGACCATGCCGCGCATTTCGCCTTTTCAGGCTGCCTATGTTTACTGATATTCGCTAAACAAAAGCAGCCTGAAAACGAACCATCCTGTTTCCAGGCTACATCAAGCATTAGCGTAGTTTGAGCCAGAACATGGCGTATCGCCGCCATACCCACTCTTTGGATTGCAGTAGCCCCAGTGTTTCAGGCTGCCTTTCAGCCATGCAAAGGCAGCCTGAAAATCAATTGTTTGCTGCGCGATCAACCTTGTCCGCAAAAAAGCCATTCGTTCAATGAATGGCTTTTGTGTTTGGGCAGGGTCGCTTCGTTATGCCGCGCAGGCAGCCTGAATTTTCTCTAACAAAATACGCAGCGCCTGGGCGCGGTGGCTGATTTGGTTTTTGGTTTCTGGCGCAAGTTGCGCAGCGGTGCAGCTGTATTCGGGCAAATAAAAATGCGGGTCGTAGCCAAAGCCGTGTTCGCCTGCGCTTTCAGGCTGCCATTGCCCGCGCCAGATGCCTTCGGCAATGATGGGTTGCGGGTCGTCGGGATGGCGCACAAACACCAACACGCAAACGTAGTAGCAAGATTTATCCGCGTGCAAAGCCAGTTCGGCAGACACTTTGGCATTGTTGGCGGCATCGGATTTGGGATTGTCGCCCGCGTATCGCGCCGAATGCACGCCAGGTGCACCGGCCAGCGCGTTGATGCAGATGCCGCTGTCGTCCGCCAAGGCAGGAAGTCCACTGTGTTGGCTGGCGTGGCGGGCTTTGGCAAGCGCGTTTTCAACGAAAGTGCTATAAGGCTCAGCGCATTCGGGTGTGTTGAACGCGGATTGCGGCAGAATTTGGATGTGTTGCGCGGCAAATAGGGCGGAAAATTCGCGCAGTTTGCCCGCATTGTTGCTGGCAAGAACGATTTGGGAGAACATGGTTTTCTTCGCTTGAAAATAAGATAGGCAGCCTGAAACGCCGTTGAACTTGCCCAATGCGTTTTCAGGCTGCCTTATTGTTGGCGTTTTGCTTGGCAAGTTGTTCACGCGCAACTTGGCGGATATACAGCGCAAGGCTGGTGAATTGCCCCATCACCGCGCCAAAAGAAAACAAAAGCGCAGCCACGCCAAATTGCTTGCTGCCGATGCGAATCAAATAACTGCCCATCAGCAACAGGGCGATAAAAAGTAATGAAAACAGAATAGTTAGAATCAGATAACGTTTGCGAGCGGTCATAAGGCAGCCTGAAAAAGGGTAGGGCAATAGCAAATAAGCAGCCTGAAAACCGATTTCAGGCTGCCTTTAATCTTTTTGGGGTTAGCGAATATCCAGCACCCAGTAAAACAGCTGCATAATCAACACCATCAGCGCAGCAATGGAAGCCGCCATCCAGTTAAATTCGCCGCTGGGCGAAAGCGCAACATCGTTTTGCGTTGGCGGAATGGTGGGCGCATGATTGCCCAGCGCAAGCGCATTGGGCGCGGCAACAGGCGCCATGCTGGTGTTGCCCTGCCCATCACCCAGCAAGGTGAACACAAGGCTATCGGTGTGGATGGTGATGTTGTTTTGCTGACCATCGGTGCGCATCTCGCTCACGGCGGTGGTTTTGTTGTTTTTTACGGCAGGTTTCATGGCAATTTGGGGAAGTTGGCTGCTGATGCTATCGCGATCAAGCAGAGAAAAAGCGGTGTTATTGCCCACTTCGGCAAAGGTGTGCGCAACGCCATCAGCGCGGGGAACGCGATATTTCAGTGGGCGCTGCTCGTGATGTTGCTTGCTGATTTCGTGAACGGTTTTGGCAACTTTGGGCGAAGCAGTTTCTTTTTTCGCCCGCATGTTGTTAAAGAAATGATCCAATGATTGAGCGGTTTGCTCGCGCAGCTTATCAACATCGGGTTTTTCTTTGGCTAACACTTCGCCTTCTAATGGCGCTTTTTTGGCTGCTTCTTTTTTGGGTTGTTCGGGTTTAGAAGCATTGGCTTGTGGCGCGGATTTGCTGGCAGCTTTGTCGCTTGGCTTGGCTGAGTTGGGCTGCGTTTTTTTGCTTTTTTTCACCAGCTGAAAAATATGGCTACAAGACGAACAAACGGCACGACCTTGCGTGCGGTTCAAATCGGCACTATCCAACACGGAAGTGTGGCTACATTTGGGGCATTTAACTTTAACTTCGCTCATAATGTACTCTATTGTTTATTCAGCGTTTTACGCCAGTAATGCACGCCCAGCCGTTGTTTACAATGGCTGGGGCAAGGTCAAACCATTGTGCGTAAATCGCGCTCATCTCGTCAATCTGTTCTTCTAAAATGCCTGATAACACAATTCTGCCGCCCGTTTTGGTGCGCCCTGCCAGCATATCGCCGAGCATACGCAATGGGTTGGCTAAAATATTGGCAACCACCACATCAAACTGCCCTTGCGGCAAGCCATCGGGCAAATAAAAGGCAGCCTGAACGTTGTTTTGCGCGGCGTTGTCGTGGCTGGCTTTGATGGCTTGCGGATCAATATCCACGCCTGTTGCGCTGCCTGCGCCTAGTTTCAATGCTGCGATGGTTAAGATGCCTGAGCCGCAGCCATAATCCAATACGGATTCGCCGCCGCGCAAATTGTTGTCCAGCCATTGCAGGCAAAGGTGGGTGGTGGGGTGGCTGCCCGTTCCAAACGCCAAACCGGGGTCTAGGCGCAGGTTGATGGCGTGGGCATCGGGGGCATCGTGCCATGTGGGGGTAATCCACAGGCGGTCGGAAATTTTAATCGGGTCAAACTGCGATTGGGTAAGGCGCACCCAGTCTTGCTCTTCCAGCGTTTCCAAGCTGTATTCGGGCGGTTGGATGGGGATGCTGGCGGCGGTGTTGGCGATGATTCGGGCAACATCGGCGTGTTCGTCAAACAAGGCGATAATCAGGCTTTGCTGCCACACTTGCTGCTGCGGCATATCGGGTTCGCCAAAAATGGGCTGTTCGTTTTCTGTGCCAGCAAGGGCATCTTCAATGGCGGCGGACAGCGCGCCGTGTTCCATTAGGGCATCGGACAAGAGCTCGGCAAGGCTTTCGGGAACGGGAATGCTGGCTTGTTGGTAAGACATGGTTTTTGCGTTTGCAAACGTGTTTTAAAATTGTAGCGTGTTATTTTAACAGTATTTTGCATTGTGTTGAAAATTATTAGAATGCTTGTTCGCAAGTGGCGCGGATTGCACGGGGTGGCTTGGGCGGATTTTCAGGCTGCCGCCTTGCTTTGCTGAGCGTGAAAATGCTTGCATTTGCATGGCTTGCTGTTTAAAATGGCGCGTTTTACCAATCTGCCTTTGATTTTATTTTAGGAGTAACTACATGGCTAATAGCGCACAAGCACGCAAACGTGCTCGTCAATCTTTGAAAAATCGTGCACACAACGCAAGTTTGCGTACTGCTTTTCGCACTGCGGTTAAAAAAGTGTTGAAAGCGGTTGAAGCGGGCGATAAAGCGGCGGCACAAGCCGTTTACCGTGAAAGCACCAAAGTTTTGGATCGCATCGCTGATAAAGGCGTGTTCCACAAAAACAAAGCGGCTCGCCACAAAAGCCGTTTGTCGGCAAAAATTAAAGCAATGGCTTAATGCTTGTTGAATAGATGAAAAATCCTGTTACAGCGATGTAGCAGGATTTTGTTTTTCAGGCTGCCTTTGCTAGGCGCGCGCTGGGCTTGGCAGGCAGCCTGAAAATGGTTTTTTCTTGGCTGGACTGCTATACTGCGCGGCTATTTTTCAACACAATTCAAGCGAAAATCATGAGTGAACAAATCCAAAAATGCGCGTTTTGCGGCAAACATAAAGACGAAGTGAAACATTTAATTGAGGGCGAGGACAATGCGTTTATTTGCAACGAATGCGTGAGCGAATGCGCGGTGATGCTAACGGAAGTGCCTGAATCGGGCGGCGAGCAAACGCTTCATAAACCAGAAGTGGACAATGCGCCGCTGCCCACGCCTGCGGAATTGGTGGCGCAGCTCAATGAGCATGTGATTGGGCAGGATGCGGCGAAAAAGGCGCTGGCGGTGGCGGTGTATAACCATTACAAGCGTTTGCGGCAGCCTGAAACGGCGGATAACGTGGAATTGTCTAAATCCAATGTTTTGTTGATTGGTCCGACCGGCTCGGGCAAAACGCTGTTGGCGCAATCGTTGGCGCGCAAATTGAATGTGCCGTTTGCGATGGCGGATGCGACCACGCTCACCGAGGCGGGCTATGTGGGCGAGGATGTGGAGCAGATTATCACCAAGCTGCTGGGCAACTGCGATTTTGATGTGGACAAGGCGCAGCGCGGCATTGTGTATATTGACGAGATTGACAAGATTTCGCGCAAGTCCGACAGCCCGTCGATTACGCGCGACGTGTCGGGCGAGGGCGTGCAGCAGGCGTTGTTGAAACTGGTGGAGGGGACGATTGCCAGCGTGCCGCCGCAAGGTGGGCGACGCAACCCAAATCAGCAGTTTATCAGCGTGGATACGTCTAATATTTTGTTTATTTGCGGCGGGGCGTTTGCGGGCTTGGATAAGGTGATTCGCCAGCGCACGGAGCAGGGCGGCATGGGCTTTGGTGCGCAAGTGCACAGCAAGGATGACAACGCGAATATCAGCGAATTATTTGCCCAAGTTGAGCCTGAGGATTTGATTAAATTTGGCTTGATTCCTGAATTGATTGGGCGTTTGCCTGTGTTGGCGAGCTTGGCGGAATTGGACGAGGCGGCGTTGGTGCGGATTTTGACCGAGCCGAAAAACGCGCTGGTGAAGCAGTTCCAAGCCTTGTTTGCGATGGAAAACGCGGATTTGCAATTTGAACCCGATGCGCTTGCGGCGATTGCCGCGCTGGCGATGAAACGCAAAACGGGGGCGCGCGGCTTGCGCTCGATTGTGGAGCGCGTGTTGTTGGATACCATGTATGCGTTGCCTGATTTGAAGGATGTAGCGAAGGTGGTGGTTACGCGCGATGTGGTGGAAAATAATCACGCGCCTGTGTTGTATCGGGCGGATGGGAGCGTGGTGGAGAATGATGTGAAATGATGGTTTGGCTACGCTGAACTTTGTTTCAGGCTGCCTTGTGATGCGGATTAGGCAGCCTGAAATCTTTGCAAAACTTGTAACTGATTAGGTTTCAGGCTGCCTTGTGATGTAGATAAGGCAGCCTGAAAATGGGTTTAACCTTGTAAACAAAGGAAATTTTATGAAATTGCTTTATCTATCCAGTCTTATTCTGCTTGCCGCTTGCACCAGCAATGCGCCTGTGCATCAAAAATCTTCCGCTGGCTACGACAGCCAAAGCCAAGCGCGGATTCGCCTGTATGGGCAAAACGGCAAGCCCAGCTATGCCTACACCAATGTGGATTGCGAGAGCAATCCCAAAGGCACCAAAATTGGCGTGGGCGGCTCGCTGGGCGATGCGTTTGGCTCACTGGTAGGCGCGTCCAGCAGCCAAAGCATGGGCATTCCTGAAACGGAAATCAGCAAAAATGTGGGCAAGATGAATGGGCTGGCTTCGCGGGCGTTTTTCCGCGAGTTTGCGGTTGAGGCGGGCAAGCCTGTGAACGCGCAAACGTTTTACATCGGCTTAACCAACACGCTGCACACTGAGACGCACACGATTACCCAGTATGAAGGCTCGTGTTCGTCTAACATTGCGTCGTTTATTCCGCAGGCGGGGCATGATTATGAGATAGTGGGCAGCAAAGGGCGCAGTTGCGGCGTGAGCGTGTTTGAAGTGGGGGCGCAGGGCGAGCTTACGCCTGTGGCGGTGGAGCCTGCGGTGAGATGTAAGCGGCGGTAAGGTTTAACCGCTGAAAATGCAAACAACGCGGTTGCGCGATATAAAGGCAGCCTGAAAACGTGTGATGCGTTTTCAGGCTGCCTTATTGTGTGCGTTAGCGTTTGGCAAAGCCTTGCGCGTGCAAATAGCGCAGCAAATCGGGGCGCACTTCGCGGCAAAATTGGTTGCGGATTTGTTGCGCCCAGTCCATTTGCGCTACGCCATCGCGCGTGCGGTAATAGGCTTGCACGTTGTCGTTGTAGGCTTGCAAATCGGCATCAGAGGCAGCCTGAAAACGGTTTTCCGACAAAATCACATCCAGCGGCAGGCGTTCGCGGCGCATCGGCTCTTGGTCGGGGTAGCCCAAGCACATCCCCACAATCGGCACCACGCCTTGCGGGCAGCCCAACAGCTTGCCCACTTGGGCTAAATCGTTGCGGATGCTGCCGATAAACACGCCGCCCAGCCCCATGCTTTCGGCGGCGAGCAACACATTTTGCGCAAAAATGCCCACATCCACCGCGCCAATCAACAACACTTCGGTCCAGTCTAATTGTGCATCGGGGGCAAAGTGGGCATAGCGCGTGGTGTCGGCGCAGAACACGATAAATTCGGGTGCGGTTTCCACATAGCTTTGCCCGCCTTTGCCGCCTGCGGCGCAGATGGGGCGGATTTGCGCGCGGATGGCGGGGTCGGTTACGAGGATGAGGCTGACGATTTGCATAAAGCTGGACGACGACGCGGCTTGCCCCGCTTCCAGCACGGCGCGCAGGCTATCGGCGGGAACGGCTTGCGCTTTGAATTTGCGGATGGAGCGGTGGGCGAGAGCGGTTTGCAGAACGGAAGTTTGCATGGTGGGTTTCCTTGTGGGTGGAGATTGGGGGAAGGTAGCCTGAAATGGCTGGAATGGTTTTCAGGCTGCCTATGGATGGTTTGCGGGTTGGGCGGGGCATAGGCGTGTGATGCTTGGATACGATGCTTCGCCGCTTGAACGCTACAACATAGGCAGCCTGAAAATGGGTAATCGCGTTTCAGGCTGCCTTTTAATGGATGGTAGCGGCAGCCTGAAAATAAGTAATACCCCTTTTCAGGCTGCCTTCATATTTACGACAACATCGTCCACAGCCCGCGCAGCAGCAAAAACACCGACAACGCCAGCGTAACCGCGTTATAGCGCAGCGACAAAATATTGCTGCACAGCAAGGCAATCGCGGCAAACAGCAGAATCTGCATAAACGGCGCAAGCAACGCCCCGCCGCCCAGCAGCGCGGAAGCCAACATCGCCAACGGAAATGCTGCCAGCCACACGGGCAACTCGCGCCAGCTTTTCCATTTGCCAAAATGGCGATTATCTTGCGTTACCAGCGACACAAAGCCCAGCAGCGCATAATGCTGCGCCAGCAAAAACAGCAATGCTTCTTTATCCGCCATCGCCCAAAAATACACAATGGGCGACACCATCGCCAGCAGCAACAGGGTAAAGCGCGGCGATTGCAAATGCAGTTTCCACGCCATAATCGCGCGCACTGCCACGCTCGCCAGCACGGCGGTTATTGCGGATGAAATCAGCAGCGTGAACGGCGTACTGATATCGTCAATAGCATAATACGGATTGGTATATTGTTTATTTTCAATGTCATATGGAAAGACGGCACGCAGCGCATCAATGTTGTTCAACATGAAAATACTCCACACCACAAACGCTAAAATCAGCTGAATCACCGCGCCAGAATATTGCCGATTGCCGCGCCCAAATTGCAAAGCATTGGCGACCACCGCGCAGGCAAATATCCACGCGACAAAAGGCACAACCAGCAGCGTACACACCATTTCGCTAGTCGTTTTAAATTGGCTGTTATCCAAAAAAAAGCTCAACCACAGCAGCAGATAGCCGATGGCAAACCCCGCCCAAGCCACGGTGGGCGCAGCAATGATGCGCGAATACGCCATTTGCCACGGCGATAATGCCGACATCCGCAGTTGGTCAAAGGCGTTGGCGGCAATATCGTTTTTCAGGCTGCGTTCCACCAACACAAAGCCTGCGATGGCGGAAAGCATTAAGCCTATGCCGCCAATGCTTGCCAAATGGTTGTGCCAAGCGCGGTATTCGTCTTTGGCAAAGGCAAACAGCGCGTAAATAATCGCCACGCCCGCTATCATGCCCCAGCTTAAATTGAGCCACAGCAGGCGTTGAAATTCGGCGTTGACCCAAATTTTGGGCGTTTTGATGTTTGGCGTGTTCATGGTTTATCCCTTTGAATATTCAACGTGTTTTGATAGCTTTCCAACAACGATGTGCGCACCCGTTCCAGCGCGCACACGGGCAGCTGGCGTTGCACCAATTCGCGCAGCAAAGCCGCGCCCGCCGCATCGCCCGCAGGCAGCATCACTTGCAACGCATCGCCCGCCGCGCTTACGTTTACTGATTGCACCGCAGGCAATTCGCGCACCGCCGCCGCCCAATCCGCCGCCGCGCCATCGGCAAAACGCAGGCGCACGGTTTGCGTTTCAGGCTGCCCTTCGCCGTGCAGGGCTTGGAACGCCTGAATCCGCCCCTGCTTAATCACGAGCATGTGGCTGCAATATTCGTCCAGCTCCGACAAAATATGACTGGACACCAATATCGTCATGCCCTCGCGTTGCAGTTGCAACAACAGCAGCGACAGCTCGTGCCGCGCCTCGGGGTCTAGCCCGCTGGCCGGCTCGTCCAGCAGCAAAAATTTGGGGCGATGGATGATGACTTGCCCAATGCCCACGCGCTGCTTTTGCCCGCGCGACAAATTGCTCACGCGGCTATAAAGCTTGTCCGACAAGCCCAGCAATTGCACCGTATCGCCCACCGCCTGCGCCAACGCATCATCAGGCACGCCGCGCGATTTTGTCGCATAGGTTAAGCATTGAATAACGGAAAGCCCTTCGGGCAAGCCGAAGATGTCGGGCAGATAGCCAAGCTGGGCGAAGCTCGCGCGCGGGTTCGTCAAAATGGGCTTGCCGCCGAGCAACACTTCGCCGCTGCTGGGGCATTCCAGCCCCGCCATGCAGCGCATCAGCGTGGATTTGCCTGCGCCGTTGGGCCCGATTAAGCCTGTGATGCTGCCCTTGGGCAGTTCTATATTGATGTTGTACAGCACTTGGCGGCTGTCGTAATGGAAATTGAGATTTTGGGCGGTGAGCATTTGCTGGGATTCCTTTTGGATGGCGGTTGAGGCAGCCTGAAAACGGGAATAGAAGATAGATGCACAATTTTAAAGCAAAAAAAGGCAGCCTGAAATCTAAAACGGAGCGGCGGCGGCTCGTTGTTCAATACGGGGTTCAATGAACTTTATGGGCGGGCTGGCAAACTGTCGGCAAGCCGCCGCTGCTCTGTGGCTTGCAGGTTCGGCAAAGATTTCAGTCTGCCTCAATCATGGCAACAACAGTCAATCGCACCCCACGCCATCCAAGCCCAAAGGCAGCCTGAAAACGTGTTTGGCGGCTGTTGTCGCTTTGCAGAAACGCGCTTCGCCTGTTTTCAGGCTGTGCCTTGAAGCGGAGCTGACCTTTTGCCCGCGCAGGCGTTTCGCCGCCTGCCACGAGCAGGGGCAAGCCCCTGCACCCCACGCGCAAAACCCGTTCAGGCTGCCTAAACATAGCCCCCGCGTTTCGGCAGCCTGAAACACAAAATGGCGCAGTTTGCCCGATAGAAAACGCAGCCTGATTTCATCCGCCGCTTGGTGGCAAACCTTCGCCGCGCCGTTTGCTGCAACGTTGCCAAGGTTTCAGGCTGCCTTAATGCGCAAACCCATATCGTCATGCCAAGCAATAAAATCGCCCAACTAAAAAAGGCAGCCTGAAAACGCATTTCACTCGTTTTCAGGCTGCCTTTTGCGGCTGATGGCGCAGCGTTATTTTTTCAACTCCGCCAAAATCTCATCCACCGTGCCTTTGGCATCACCAAAGCACATCACGGTGTTTTCGTTAAAGAACAGCGGATTTTGCACGCCCGCATAGCCCGTGTTCATGGAGCGCTTGAACACCACCACTTCTTTCGCTTTCCACACTTCCAGCACAGGCATGCCTGCGATGGGCGAGTTGGGGTCGGTTTGCGCGGCAGGGTTCACCGTGTCGTTCGCGCCGATGACCAGCACCACATCGGTTTCGGGGAAATCATCGTTGATTTCGTCCATTTCCAACACGATGTCGTAGGGCACTTTCGCTTCGGCGAGCAACACATTCATGTGGCCGGGCAGGCGACCTGCCACGGGGTGAATGCCAAAGCGCACGGTTACGCCTTGTTTACGCAGCAAATCGGTAATCTCAGCAACAGGATATTGCGCCTGCGCCACCGCCATGCCATAGCCAGGGGTGATGATCACGCTGCCAGCGCCTTTGAGCATTTCAGCCACTTGCGCGGGCGAAACTTCGCGGTACTCGCCCACTTCTTCGCTGCCCGATGCTGCCGCCGCACCGTCGGTACCGAAGCCGCCTGCAATCACAGAAATAAACGAGCGGTTCATCGCTTGGCACATGATGTAGGACAAAATCGCGCCGCTGGAACCCACCAGCGCGCCGGTAACAATCAGCAAATCGTTAGACAACATAAAACCCGCTGCCGCAGCCGCCCAGCCTGAATATGAGTTCAGCATGGACACCACCACGGGCATATCCGCGCCGCCGATGGAAGCCACCAAATGCCAGCCAAACGCCAGCGCAATCGCGGTCATCACAATCAGGGCGAACCAGCTGCCGTTCGCGCCCACAAACACCAACATCAACACAAACGACACCAGCAACGCCGCCAAGTTCAATTTATGCTTATGCGGCAGTTTCAAAGGCTTACTGCTGATTTTGCCGTTTAATTTGCCAAAGGCGACCAGCGAGCCAGTAAACGTTACCGCGCCGATAAAGATACCGAGAAACACTTCCACCAAGTGAATGGTGTGCATTTCTTCGGCAACGTTGCCCGCATCGATAAAGCTGTTAAAGCCCACCAACACCGCCGCCAAGCCCACAAAGCTATGCAGCAAGGCGATGAGTTCGGGCATTTCGGTCATTTCCACTTTTTTGGCTTTGTAGATGCCCAGCACCGCGCCAATCAGCATGGCGAGGATAATCCAGCCCAAGCCCGAAACATTGTCGGCAAAAATGGTGGCAACGAGCGCAATCGCCATGCCGGCGATGCCTGAATAACAGCCCTGCTTGGCGGTTTCTTGCTTGGACAAGCCAGCCAGCGAGAAGATGAATAAGATGGCAGCGACGATGTAAGCTGCGGTTACTAATCCTGTGGACATTTTTTGAGTTCTCCGAAATTTGAGGGATAGGTGTAATCAAGAGGGTTTAAGGTTTTGCGGCAGCCTGAAAAGCCAAAGGCAGCCCGAAAACGCCGATTTACCCTTTTCTAAACATATTCAACATTCTGCGCGTAACAAAAAAGCCGCCAAAAATATTGATGCTTGCCAGTAGCACGGCAATAAATGCCAAGAACGACACCACGCCGCCTGCGCCAATTTGCAACAGCGCGCCTACCACAATAATCCCCGAAATCGCATTGGTAACCGCCATCAGGGGCGTGTGCAGCGAATGACTCACATTCCAAACCACATAGTAGCCAATCACGCAAGAGAGCACGAACACGATGAAGTGCTGCAAGAAGGCTTCGGGAGCTACCGCGCCTACCCACAAAATCAACACCGCCGCAATCGCCGCAGGGGCGATGCGCTTCCATGCAGGCGTTGGCTCGGCTTCGGCTTTGGCGGCAACCGCTTTTTCAGGCTGCTTGGCTTGTTGCGGCGCGGCAGAAACTTGAATGGCTGGCGGCGGGAAGGTGATTTCGCCCTCGCGGGTAACCGTCATATTGCGGATGATGACGTCGTCAAAATTCAGCTCAATTTCGCCGTCTTTGTTGGGCGAGAGCAGCTTGGTCAGGTTCACCAAGTTGGTGGCATAAAGCTGGGAGGATTGCCCTGCCAAGCGGTTTGCCATATCGGTGTAGCCGATGATTTTCACGCCGTTGTCGGTAACGAACAATTCGCCAGGTTTGGTTAATTCGCAGTTGCCGCCCGTTGCCGCCGCCAAGTCCACAATCACCGAGCCTGCTTTCATGCTGGCAACCATATCGGCGGTAATCAGCTTGGGCGCAGGTTTGCCAGGGATGGCGGCGGTGGTGATGATGATGTCCACTTCGCGCGCTTGTTCGGCAAACAGCTTCATTTCGGCGGCGATAAATTCTTCGCTCATCACTTTGGCATAGCCATCGCCCGAGCCGCCGCTTTCTTGCGGAAAGTCTAATTTAAGGAATTTGCCGCCCATGGATTCAATTTGCTCGGCAACTTCCAAGCGGGTGTCAAATGCGCGAACCACCGCGCCCAGCGAATTTGCCGTGCCAATCGCCGCCAAGCCCGCCACGCCCGCGCCGATAATCAGCACTTGTGCAGGCGGCACTTTGCCCGCAGCGGTAATCTGCCCTGTGAAAAAGCGTCCAAACGCGTTTGCCGCTTCAATCACCGCGCGATAGCCTGAAATGTTTGCCATGGAAGAGAGCGCATCCAAAGCCTGCGCGCGCGAAATGCGCGGCACCATATCCATCGCCAGCACATTGATTTTTTTATCGTTTAGCTTTTGCACCAATTCTTCGTTTTGGCGGGGATAAAGGAAGCTGACCAGCGTTTGCCCTTCGTTTAAGCGGTTGATTTCCTTGTCGCTGGGCGCGTTCACTTTATAGATTAAGGGCGCAGACCAAGCATCTTTGGCGTTCACCAACACCGCGCCTGCTTCTTCAAACGCCGCATCGGTTAAGCCCGCTGCCACGCCTGTGCCGCGTTCAACCGCCACTTCAAAGCCCAACTTTTGCAACTGGACAACCGTGCTGGGCGTAGCAGCAACGCGGGTTTCGCCTTTTAGGGATTCTTTGGGGATGGCTATTCTCATAATGGATTCCTTAGATTGAAGTTGAAGTGAAGCGGCTGCGGCAGCCTGAAAAAAGGGTAGGGCGCTTGAATTCATCGCCCCTGTTTTCAGGCTGCCTATTTAAGCCAACAAAGCAGGGCAAAAGCAGCCTGAAAAAATAGCCCAAACAATACGCTAAACACGCCCCGTTTACAAGGCTTAGTAAACAATAAACGAGATTTAACAAAAATAGGCAGCCTGCGCAGCAAAGCGAAGTTGCAAGGCTAAAACGGTTTGGCATTTGGCGGCATGGCTGATTGTGTGTTTTCAGGCTGCCGCAAACTAAATTGCAAACAAAATCATGCGTGTAAACAAAAATGCAGCAAAAACGAATGTTTGGATAGTAAAGATGATTGATATTTATTAGACCTTTTGCGAAAGTATCCTGAAGATTTACAATTCCCAAATGAAATACG
>CAUQQW010000023.1:0-22545 GCA_963520365.1 uncultured Kingella sp. | reverse complement strand
CCTAAATGTCTTGGTGGGAATTTAGGGGATTTTGGGGAATTTTGCAAAGGTCTCGTTCTATGTCTTTGCCTTTGATTTGCA
The DNA here is from genome assembly GCA_963520365.1 of uncultured Kingella sp. Taxonomy (GTDB): domain Bacteria; phylum Pseudomonadota; class Gammaproteobacteria; order Burkholderiales; family Neisseriaceae; genus Kingella_B. Next base: position 22,464 of record CAUQQW010000023.1, on the reverse strand, counting down.
CGCTGCCGTTGAGCATGCGGCTGTTGTGGCGGTCGTGCATCCAATCCAGCCCTGTTTGCAGTTCAAAATTGCCAAATTGGCTTAATGCGCGGGGCTTTGCGCAGCGAGTAGTTATCCATAATGTAATCCACTTTGCTGCGCCCATAGCTTAGGGATACTTCGCTTAACCACGGGGCAATGTTGCGTTGCAGGGCTTTGATGGTCCATGCGTCGCGGTCAAATTTGCTGCCGTCCATGTCGCGGTCGGCGTATGCCGCTTCGCCACGGCTACGCTCGTAGCCCAGCGAGATAACGGTGTTTTCGGTTGGCGTTGCGCCCACTTGCAGCGATGATGAATGGCGTTTGAAATGCGAATGCACTTCGGTTTTGTCGCCGTCTTTGTAATCATCGGATTGGTTGTGGATGGCGTTGGCGCGAACGTAGCCGTATTTGCCTTGCACGTCCACATCGCCCATCAGGTCAAAGCGTCCGAAGCTACCGACTGTGGCGGCGAGGTTGGCATGGGCGGTTACGCTTTCGGCGGGTTTGGGCGTTTTGCGGATAAAGCGCACCGCGCCTGCCACCATGCCCGAGCCTTCGGTTACGGTTTGCGGCCCTTTGGTTACGACCACGTTGTCAAACGAGCCGGGGAAAATGTAGGCGGTGGGCGGGTCCATGCGGTTGCCGCAGCCGCCGTAGATAAACTGCCCGTCTGCCTAAATGCCCAAGCGCGAGCCGCCCAAGCCGCGCAGCAATGGGTCGCCTGAGCTGCCGCCTTTGCGGATCACGCTCATATTGGGCACGGACTACAACACGCCTGCGCCATCGCTGGCGGGCAGGGGCTGTACGGCGTGCCCACTTTGGGACGACAGCGACGACGTTACCAACCACCACGGGCGATAATTCCTGCGTGTGCGGGGCTTCAGCTTCGGTGTCTGCCCATGCGTGGGCGCACAACAAGGTAAGGTAATACGCGCCAGAGATTTGGAGATGGCATGGGGATTTCTCCTTTGTAGATTTTTTTGTAGATATTGGTTCACAAGAGCCAATGGGCGAACTGCAATGGCTTTATTAATTTGTTTTAAGATGTGTGAATGCTACTGGCGCTTTATGGCTTGTTTATTGATACAAATCAAAAATTATCCTTTAATAACAACAACTAATCCGCAAGAAGTAGGCAACCTGAAATCGTTTTATCCGTTTTCAGGCTGCCGTTTAGTTGTTTGGGATTAGCGGTGGGGTAGTTCTTTTTGGATGAGTTTGGGGGAAAGGGAGTATGGGGGTTCAGGCTGCCTTTCTTTTGTTTACCGCAATCGGAAGTTTGTTTACACGCGTCCACGCTCGGAGCAAACGCGCGGTGCTGTTTCCCCAATTGGCAAGGCAGCCTGAAACGTAGAGTTGCTGTTTTAGCTTCGCAACTCCACTTCGCAGGCTGCCTGAATATTTGGGATTAGCGGATGCCTGCTTTTCTTAATTTTTGCAAATAATGGTTGGCATGCTTTTTGATTTGGGTATTGTCTGCTGTATTGAGCTGCGCTAGCACTTTTTGCCACCATACTTTGGCTTTTTGGTAATTTTTTTCCATGCCTTTCCCTTCGTAATACATCACGCCCAGATTGTATTGCGCCCCAGCATGTCCTTGATTGGCGGCTTTTTGTCACCATGCTTTGGCTTGTTGATAATCTTGTGCTACGCCCAGTCCTTCGGCATACAGCATGCCCAAATTGTTTTGCGCTACGGCATCGCCCCGATCAGCAAACTGTTGGAATAGGCGAAAGGCTTGTTTGTAATTACCAGCTTGATAAGCTGTCATAGCCCGTTCAAATTGGGCATTGTTATCCGCCCAAGCAGGCATCACAGTCGCCAGCAGCAATGCCGACAACAGCGCATGAATTTTCGGTTTAACCATTTTGCTTGTCTTTCTATAAAAAATTAGGTCATATTATTTTTCTACCCAAAGGCAGCCTGAAAACAGATTCTCCCGTTTTCAGGCTGCCTTTGAACTATTTGAATTGCCGTACATAAGACAATCTTTCCAATATAAAAAAGCAGCCTGCGTAGCAAAGCGGAGTTGCGAAGCTAAAACGCTGTTTCTCGTTTTTCAGGCTGCATCTAAATATTTTCCGACGGCTTTTATGCAAGCGCCTCTTTCACCGCGCGGTACGCTTGGTCAATCGCATCTTGCACATAAGGCTTCCACGCCACGTCGCTGCCGGCCATCAGGATATTGCCCAAGCGTTTTTGCATTTGCGCGGTGGTGTCCGCCGCATTGCGCTCGGTGTTGAACAAATCCAGCCGCTCGTAGCTGTAGCCGTGCGACCAGCGGTTGATGGAAATATCCAGCAGATTGTCGTCCAGATTTTCGCCTGCCAGCGCGTAGATGGCGCGAAGCTGTTTGAGCATTTCTTCTTTAATCGCGTCAAACTTCATGCCCGCCAGTTTGCCGCGCCCTTTTTTATACATTTCCTGTGGCGTTTTGCCTTCGGTGGCGGTGGCGATGTGCGCCATGTGGATGACAATCGGCTCGTCGGGCGTTTTGGCGAATTGGTAATCGCCGATGCTCACGGGGTCATCCAGTTTCACATCGCAGAAAAACGCGGTGGGCGAATACAGGCGGTGCACGCCGAGTTTTTTGAAGGCGTGGGCGTTTTTCACCAGCGCGTTGGCGTACACCATCGGCGTGCGCGAATTGCTCAGTTCCGCCGTTTTTTGCGCTTCGGGCATTTCGGGCATGATTTTCGCCGCCAGCGCGCTGTGTCCCGCGAAAATGCATTTTGCCGCATCGGCGCGGGCTAAATCTTGGCTACTTGGGGTTTTGTAGGCAACGGCAACGCCTTTATCGGTGTTTTGCACAATCAGCGCGGTGCTGTTCAGGCGGATGCGCACGTTGTTGGCGGGCAAATCCAGTTTGCCGTAGTCAAATTGCGCGGTAACGATGTCTTCCATGGTATTGCCTGCGGCGATGTTGGGAATCAGCTTGCGAACCAGCAGGCGGGCGATGGAAGCGTTGCCGTCGGGGAAGTGGTAGATATACGGCTCTTCGGCGTGGGCTTTATGGCTCAATTTCAGGTTTTGCACGCCGGGGTAACCGTCTTCCAGCGCGGAATAAACGGAAATGGCGTGGATGGAAATGCCCCAGTATTCGCTGCTGATTTGGGTGAGATAGTTGAGGGCGCTTTCGGGCAGCTTGGCGGTGTTTTTCAGGAAATCGTAGTAGCTGGTGCTGTGGGCAAGCTCGGTGCGCTCGCGTTTGCTTTTGCCCTGCCAGTAGTCGGCGGGACGGGTGTAAAGCGCGGTGAGCGCGGCGCGGGCATCTTCGGGCATGGGGAACTGCGCGATAACGGTGGCGGCTTTGGTGTTGCCTGTTTCAGGCTGCCCTGCGACGACGGCGTTTTTGCCGAAGGTGGCTTCGTCAAAGAACACGCCTTCTTTCAAGCCCCATTTTTCGTATAGGGTTTGGTCAAAATAGCGGTTGAATTTGGTGTAATCGATGCCCAAATCGCGCAGCAACTGCTTGGCTTGCCGCGAATAGCCTGTTTTGGGCGAATCGATGGATTCGCTGCCGCCGTAGCCCAAGATGAGTTTGCCGTTGGCGCGAAATTCGTTGCGGATGGCGTGTCCGCCGAAATCTTGGTGCGCGTCCAAAATCAGGATTTTGGCTTTGGGGCGGGATTTTCGGTAGAGATAGGCGGCGGTCAAACCGCTTAATCCTGCGCCGATCACGATTAAATCGTATTGCTCGCCGGCTTTTTCGGGCAGGGTTACGCTTTGCCCACGCAGGGCGACGCCGTGGGCGGCGGCCTGGCTGCCGTCGTTGTCGCCCATCAGCGCGCGGATGAGCGCGGGTGGGTAATACGCGGCGGCTTCTTCGGCGGCAAGCACACGGTAAACGGGGCTGGCAAAGGCGATTGCGCCTGCTGTGGCGGCGGTGCTTTTGAGAAAGCGGCGGCGGGTGAGATGTAAAGGCATGGTTGTGTTCCTTATTGTTGTGGTTGGTGAAAGGGAGGGGATTGTACTGGAAGATAGGGTTATCTTGAATGCGGCAGCCTGAAAGATGGTTTTTCCTGCTCTTTATCTTTTGGTGAGATTGCGGCAGCCTGAAAACGAGCAAAGCGAGTTTCTGCGAAGCTAAAACAGGTTTGCGCGCTTTCAGACTACCTTTTAACGTTTCCGCCCATTCTTATTCCCTTGTTGGTGCATATCTAATCAGCACGGCGGTTTGTTTTTCCGCATCGCCAAACGCTTGTGGCGCGGATGAATCGCTTACCCAAAAACAAGACGTGTAATCCTTGTCAAAAATATACGCATATTCATAGCCGCAAAGCGCGTCCAAATCCGACAAATCTGCCGCTATTTCTTGCGATGGGGCAGCAAACAACGGCAATGAACTGCCTTGGAAAGTGTAGTGCCGCAGCACATACAACTCTTGCGAAGGAAACCGCTCTGCCAACGCAGCGGGCGTGCTGATTTCGCCGTCTGCGGCGTAGAACGGTCTTTTGAAGGAAAAGACGGTTTTGTCTTTCAACTGCCCGTTTACCCGTATTTTTTTCGTGCCGATGCTGCCTTTAAAGAAACGCCAAATTAAACGTCTGACGATTTTCTCGGCGGATTTGGCGTTGAGAAGGGGCGGGTAGGCAAATTCTTTCATGGTGCGGGTTTCCTTGTTGAATGGCAGCCTGAAAGGTGGGAAAACGGGTTTCAGGCTGCCTACCGCCAGCGGCGCAATTCTTTGTTCACATCAAAGCGGTTCGGGGCTTTGGGATTTTTGCGCAGATAATCCCGCGCTTGCAGCAGCTGTTCGCGTATCCAGCGGGCAAGCGGGATGGGTGCGTCGTATTCATCGGCAAACACCGAATTGGGCGCGGCAAACCGCCGCTTGCCGTCCACGCTCACCAGAAACTCGGTATCCGCTGCGCGCTCGCCTGCGTGCTCGCCATTGGGATAAAAACTCTGCAAGCGGTAATACGGCTGGGCGGCGTTGGGGCGTTCGACGATGTGGTAACGCACGTTCAGCTCGTCCGCATCGGCGGGCGAACTCTTGTTGCAGAGCACGAGCCGTTGCAGCACGGTCAGGCGGTTGAAATAGTCGGCGATGCGCTGCTCGTGCGGGGTGTAGCGGTAGGGGTTGGGGTAATACAGCCCGTCTCGTTTGATGTCGTCCGCCGCTGTTTTCAGGCTGCTGCCGGCGACGACTTCGCCTTTTTGGTTGATGACTTCGCTCACGGCATCGGGCGCGGCGGGGGCAAGCGTCCAATGTTCGTCGTCCGTCCATTCTTTTTTCCAGCCGCCGCGATAGACGGTGGCGTAGCCGTGGTGGAACGGGTCGGCAAAATCCCACAGCGCGGGGGTGGCGCGGCTGCCGTCGCGGCGCACAAAGCCGACGCGCCCTTTTTCCACATAGCGGCGCATGCCTTCCTGCCAGTAGTCGCAGCCGTTGTCATACTCGATGGGCGAATATAAATATTGCCCCGTGCGGCTGAATACGTCGCCCACATCGGCAGCGATGGCATCGTCGCGGTTTTCGTTGAAATGTTCGGAAAAACAGATTTCTATGGTGTGTCCGCGGATGGGGCGTTTGGCTTTAGCGTAGTGGTGGGCGTCGGGGAGCATGACTTTTACCGGCGCAATCACTATGCGCCCCGATGCGGTTTTCACGCCGATTTTGTCTTTTTGCGCGTAGAAATAAAGCGGCTCGGCTTGGGCGATCGCGGCGGCGAATAGCAAAGCGATGGGGACGATGGTTTTGATAGGCATGGGAGTTTCCTTTTTTCAGGCTGCATTGCGGCGCATTGTACAAACAACCCCACCCGCGCCGTCAATCCGAAAACAAAAATAAACAAGGGATTGGCGTTGGAAGATAGAATGCCTGTTTTTCAACTGCGCTGTGCGTTTCAGGCAGCCTGAAAACGAGCGCAGCGAGTTTCAGCGAAGCTAAAACGTGCATTTGAACTTGTTTTCAGGCTGCCTTCTGTTTAACCGCATCGCCATGCCGTGCCGCACACCGCCAGCCCACACAAAAGCAGCCTGAAAACCCAATTTCAGCGTAAAATCCGCCCTTTTCCCTTTCAGGCAGCCTGAAAACTGCTTTCAACAATACACACAAAAAGGAACCAACCATGCCCGACTACCGCTCCAAAACATCCACCCACGGCCGCAACATGGCAGGCGCACGCGCATTGTGGCGCGCCACAGGCATCACCGATGCCGATTTCGGCAAGCCCATCATCGCCATTGCCAACTCGTTCACCCAATTCGTGCCAGGGCACGTTCATCTGCACAACATGGGTCAGCTCGTTGCCCGCGAAATTGAAAAAGCAGGCGGCATCGCCAAAGAATTCAACACCATCGCCGTGGATGATGGCATCGCCATGGGACACAGCGGCATGCTGTATTCGCTGCCCAGCCGCGATTTAATTGCCGATTCCGTGGAATATATGGTGAACGCGCATTGCGCCGATGCGCTGGTGTGCATTTCCAACTGCGACAAAATCACCCCCGGCATGCTGATGGCGGCGATGCGCCTGAACATCCCCACCATTTTCGTATCGGGCGGGCCGATGGAAGCGGGCAAAGTGGTCGGCGCGATTAACATCTCCGATGAGCGCAAGCTGGATTTGGTGGACGCGATGGTGGACGCGGCGGACGACAATGTTTCCGATGCCGCGATTGACGAAATTGAAAAAAACGCCTGCCCCACCTGCGGCTCATGCTCGGGCATGTTTACCGCCAATTCCATGAACTGCCTAACCGAAGCACTCGGCTTGTCGCTGCCGGGCAACGGCTCGCTGCTGGCAACCCACGCTTACCGCAAAGAATTATTCTTGGAAGCGGGGCGGCTGATTGTGGAAATCACCAAACGTCATTACGAGCAGGACGATTATTCCGTGCTGCCGCGCAGCATCGCCACCAAGCAGGCGTTTGAAAACGCAATGTCTATGGACGTGGCAATGGGCGGCTCAACCAACACCATTTTGCACCTGCTCGCCGTTGCCAACGAAGCGGGCGTGGATTTCAAAATGGCGGATATTGACCGCATCAGCCGCAACGTGCCCTGCCTGTGCAAAACCGCGCCCAACAACCACGATTACTATATGGAAGACGTGCATCGCGCAGGCGGCATCATCGCCATTTTGAAACAACTGGATAAAGCAGGAAAACTGCACACCGATGTGAACACCATCCATTCAGGCAGCCTGAAAAACGCGATTGAACGCTGGGACGTGGAAAACCCTGCCAACGAAGCCGCGATTGAACGCTTTAAAGCCGCACCCGGCGGCGTGCGCACCACCCAAGCCTTCTCGCAAAGCCGCTTGTGGAAAAAACTGGATTTGAACCGCGCCACAGGCTGCATCCGCGACCCCGAACACGCCTATTCGCAAGACGGTGGCTTGGCGGTGCTGTTCGGCAATATCGCCGAGCGTGGCTGCGTGGTGAAAACCGCAGGCGTGGACGAAAGCATTTGGCAGTTCACAGGGCGCGCGCGCGTGTTTGAAAGCCAAGATGCGGCGGTGGAAGGCATTTTGGGCAACCAAATCCAAGCGGGCGACATCGTCATCATCCGCTACGAAGGCCCCAAAGGCGGGCCGGGCATGCAGGAAATGCTGTATCCCACCAGCTATCTGAAATCCAAAGGCTTGGGCAAAGCCTGCGCCCTGCTCACAGACGGGCGTTTCTCGGGCGGCACATCGGGCTTGTCCATCGGACACGTTTCGCCCGAAGCAGCCGAAGGCGGCGCAATCGGCTTGGTGCGCGAAGGCGACACGATTGAAATCGACATCCCCGCCCGCCGCATCCATCTGGCGATATCAGACGAAGAACTCGCCCGCCGCCGCGAAGCAATGGAAGCGCGCGGCGCGAAAGCATGGCAGCCTGAAAACCGCGACCGCCACGTTTCGCAAGCCCTGCGCGCCTACGCCGCCATGACCACTTCCGCCGACACGGGCGCGGTGCGCGATGTTTCGCAGGTGGAGCGCAAATAATAAAGTTGGATAGAAAGGCAGTCTGAAAACGTGAAATAGCGTTTTCAGGCTGCCTTTATATTGTCAACAGGCAAAGCCTGCCCCAAATGGAACGGCGACGGCTCGTTGTCAAAAATGTTGGTAAACTGCCGATGTTTTGTGCAAACGCAAAGGCGGCCCGAAAACGAATTTGGAATACTGGTTTGACTGCGCAACTGCGCTTGCGTACTTTCCCTACCACATCAATCCAACCGCATCAAAGGCAGCCTGAAAGCCCAATCCCCCCCAACACAAAAAAGCAGCCTGAAAGCCAAACATCCGCTTTCAGGCTGCCTTTTCTTTTTAAGCTAAGCCAAAATCAAACCACCATCCGCGCAAGCAGCCATATAAAGCACACAAAGCGCATCAAAAGCATCTGATTTCAGCCCTGCTCACCATTTTCAGGCTGCCTATTTGCCAGCCTCCCCCTCCTCAGGCGTTTCATAATCCATCAACGACAAGCCATCCAGCGAACCATCTTCGCCCGCTGTGCCGTTTTTCTTGCTGTTGAGCTTAATTTGCAGGCGCAAGTCGTTTTCGGAATCGGCGTTGCGCAGCGCCTCTTCGTAAGAAATCATGTCGGCTTCGTATAGGTCAAACAAGGCTTGGTCAAAGGTTTGCATGCCGGTGTCGCGCGATTTCGCCATGATGTCTTTAATGCCATGCACTTCGCCGTGCAAAATCAATTCGGAAATCAGCGGCGAATTCAGCAAAATTTCCACCGCCGCGCTGCGCCCCTTGCCCGTTTTGCGCGGAATCAAGCGCTGCGAAATAAAACCTTTTAAATTCAACGATAAATCAGTCAAAAGCTGCGTGCGCCGCTCTTCGGGGAAGAAATTGATAATGCGGTCAAGCGCTTGGTTGGAGTTATTGGCGTGCAGCGTTGCCATGCACAAATGCCCTGTTTCGGCAAACGCCAGCGCGTAGTCCATCGTTTCGCGGTCGCGGATTTCGCCAATCAAAATCACATCGGGGGCTTGGCGCAAGGTGTTTTTCAGCGCGGCAAACCAGTTTTGCGTGTCCACGCCCACTTCGCGCTGCGAAATAATGCAGTTTTTATGCGGGTGCACATATTCAATCGGGTCTTCAATGGTGATGATGTGTCCGTTGCTGTTTTCGTTGCGATAATCAATCATCGCCGCCAGCGAAGTGGATTTGCCCGAGCCTGTGCCGCCCACAAAAATCACCAAGCCGCGTTTTTCCATCACCACGTCTTTTAACACGGGCGGCAGTTTCAAATCGTCAAATTTGGGGATGTCGCTGGTAATCACGCGGCAAACCAGCGTGGCCGCGCCGCGTTGAATCATGGCGTTAATCCGAAAACGCGACACACCCGCCAAACTGATGGCAAAGTTGCATTCGTTGGTTTCGGCAAATTCAATGGCTTGTTTTTCGTCCATAATGGAGCGAGCGATTTGCGCGGTATGCTCGGCGGATAGCGGTTTGTCGCTTAATTTGGTTACTTTGCCGTCCAGCTTCATGGCGGGCGGATAGCCTGCGGTGATGAATAAATCCGAACCTTTGTTCTTAACCATGTGGGTCAATAGGTTATGGATAAATTTTTTCATTTCTTCGTTTACGGGAGCGATGGTGGTAGTCATGTTTTCTCGTGGTAAGTTGGGTTAAAAAATGTGAATTCTAGCGATTTTGAAAGCATTTGTCGTGCCAAAGTGTTGCGCTTTTATTTTTGGCTGTAACAAAGTTTCGCGCTTTAAAATTGCAAGAAAATAACCTTTTGCAAACTATTGTGTGTTAAGTTTTGTTGATTTAAGATAATGATTGAATAACAAAATTAAAGCAAAATACGATTTCACAACTTTATCTACAAGGAGACCGCGCTATGCAACAAGCCGTTGTGTTAGACAAAATTGATTTAAAAATCTTGCAAGTGCTGCAAGAAAACGGGCGTTTGAGCAATGTGGAATTATCGGAGCGGGTGGCGCTGTCGCCCTCGCCGTGTTTGCGCCGTTTAAAGCAGTTGGAAGACAACGGCATCATTCGTCGCTATGCCGCGCTGTTGTCGCCTATGTCGCTGGGCTTGGGGCTGCAAGTGATGATTCGCGTAACCACCGATAAATCGGCGCAAGCGCGGGGCGAATTTGAAGGCGCGGTGCGAACTTGGTCGGAAGTGTTGAGCTGCTTTGCGCTCACGGGCGAATCGGATTATTTGCTGCACGCATTTTTCACCAATATGGATGCGTTTTCGCATTTTGTGCTGGATGTGTTGCTCTCGCATAATTGCGTGTTGGATGCCAAATCCAGTTTTGTTTTAAAAGAGATTAAAAGCACCACCGCGCTGCCGCTTGGTCATTTGGCGTGATGGCTGTTTGCCGTTTTCAGGCTGCCTAATCGGGCTGCAAACCGTGTATAATCGCGCGTTTGCACCGCTTAGGCAGCCTGAAAATGTTAATCGCGCTCAACAAACCCTATGGCTATATCTGCCAATTTTCGCCACACGAAAAACACCCCAGCTTAAAAGAGCTCATCAACGTGCCCAACGTTTACCCCGCAGGGCGGCTAGACACCGACAGCGAAGGCTTGCTGCTGCTCACCGACAACGGGCAACAACAAGCGCGCATCGCCAGCCCCAAATTCAAACTCGTTAAAACCTATTGGGCGCAGGTGGAAGGCGAGCCCAATCCCGAACAACTTGCCGCGCTCACTCGCCCGATGGATTTGGGCGATTTTGTTGCCCAGCCCGCCAAAATCCGCGTGTTGCCCGACAGAGAAACCGCGCAAATTTGGCAGCGCAATCCGCCCATTCGCGTGCGCAAAAGCGTGCCCGATTTTTGGCTGGAAGTGCAAATTGCCGAAGGCAAAAACCGCCAAGTGCGCCGCATGACGGCAAAAGCAGGCTTCCCATGCTTGCGGCTGATTCGCGTGGGCATCGGGCGCATTCATTTATTTGATTTGGGGCTGGGCTTGGGGCAATGGCAAGAATGTCAAACCCTGCCCTAGCCTTGTTTGATGCAGCCTGAAAACGCTGTTGTCCAAGCCTTTTTCATGGCGTTGCACCGCCATACCCACGCTTGGCGCGCGCTCAATAGCCACCTTGCGCGGCTTATTCCAACATCCATTCCAACGCCTAAACCCAACTTTCAGGCAGCCTGAAAGCCGAATTTCAGGCTGCCCAATCCATCTTAAAACTTAACCAGAAAGCCCAACCTATGAACCTATCCCAAACCCTATCCAACCAAATCCAAGCCGCCTTTGCCGCCGCTGGCATCGCCGATAGCCCCATTATTTTGCAGCCCGCCAAAAACGCCGAATTTGGCGATTTCCAAATCAACGGCGTAATGGGCGCGGCAAAAAAACTCAAACAAAACCCGCGCGAGCTGGCGCAAAAAGTGGCGAACGAATTATCAGGCAAAGGCGCGTTTGCCAGCGCAGAAGTGGCTGGCGCAGGCTTTGTGAATTTGCGCTTGTCGCCCGAATTTCTTGCCGAGCAGCTTTCAGACAGCCTGAAAACCACGCCGCCTGCCCAGCCGCAAACCGTAGTGATTGATTATTCCTCGCCCAATCTTGCCAAAGAAATGCACGTTGGGCATCTGCGTTCCAGCATCATCGGCGACAGCATCGCCCGCGTGTTGGAACATTTGGGGCATCACGTGATTCGCCAAAACCATGTGGGCGATTGGGGCACACAATTTGGCATGCTGGTTGCCTATCTGGTGGAACAGCAAAAAGACAACGCCGCGTTTGAACTCTCTGATTTAGAACAATTTTACCGCGCCGCCAAAGTGCGCTTTGATGAAGACCCCGCCTTTGCCGACACCGCGCGCGAGTATGTGGTCAAACTGCAAGGTGGCGATGAAACCGTGTTGGCGCTGTGGCGACAATTTGTAGAAACGTCTTTGCAACACGCCGAACACGTTTACCAAATGCTCGGCTTAAAGCTGCAACGCGCCGATGTGGCAGGCGAAAGCTCGTATAACGACGACTTGCCTGTGGTGGTGACAGAATTGTCGCAAAAAGGCTTGGCGGTGGAATCGGATGGCGCCAAAGTGGTGTTTTTGGACGAATTCAAAAACAAAGATGGCGAGCCTGCCGCGTTTATCGTGCAAAAACAAGGCGGCGGCTTTTTGTATTCCACCACCGATTTAGCCACCATGCGCCATCGTGTGAACAACTTGCACGCCACGCGCTTGCTGTATGTGGTGGATACGCGCCAAGATTTGCATTTCAAACAATTATTCACCACCAGCCGCAAAGCAGGTTGGCTGCCTAAAAACGTGTCCGCCGAATTCATCGGCTTTGGCACGATGATGGGCAAAGACAACAAGCCGTTCAAAACGCGCTCGGGCGATACGGTGAAATTGGTTGATTTATTAGACGAAGCAGTAGAACGCGCCACGCGACTGGTGCGCGAGAAAAACCCTGAATTAAGCGACGAGCAAGCCGCGCATATTGGGCGCGTGGTGGGCATTGGCGCGGTGAAATACGCCGATTTGAGCAAAAACCGCACCAGCGATTATGTGTTTGATTGGGACAATATGCTCTCGTTTGAAGGCAACACCGCGCCCTATTTGCAATACGCCTACACCCGCGTGCAAAGCGTGTTCCGCCGCGCGGGCGAGTGGAACGAAAGCGCCGCCTTGCAATTAAACGAGCCGCTGGAACAACAACTTGCGGTGGAATTGCTGAAATTTGAAGATGTGTTGAGCAGCGTTGCCGAGACTTGTTTTCCGCATTATCTGGCGGCGTATTTGTATCAATTGGCGACTTTGTTCAGCCGCTTTTACGAAGCCTGCCCGATTTTGAAAGCCGAAGGCGCGGCACGCGACACGCGTTTGCAGTTGGCAAAATTAACGGGCGAAACGCTGAAAACAGGACTGGCGCTGCTGGGCATTGATGTGCTGGATGTGATGTAGGCAAACAGGTTTTCAGGCTGCCGCAGATGCGTTGGCGTTGCGGCGGCTTGGCAAACCCGAATGTTTTGATACTCAGCAGCTGCCACGCAAAGGCAGCCTGAAAACGCTTTGGAAGCCATTATGAAAAACATCGTTATTCTTATCTCTGGGCGCGGCAGCAATATGCAAGCGATTGTGCAGGCGCAAGCGGCGGGCAAAATTGCCAACGCCAAAATCGCCGCCGTGTTGTCCAATAATCCCGATGCCGCGGGCTTGGCATGGGCGGCAGAACGCGGCATTGCCACCGCCGCGCTGAATCATAAAGACTTCGCCAGCCGCGCCGATTTTGACCGCGCCATGATGCAGCTGATTGACCAATACGCGCCCGATTTGGTGGTGCTGGCAGGCTTTATGCGGATTCTCACGCCCGAATTTTGCGCGCATTATGCCAACCGCTGCATCAACATCCATCCGTCTTTGTTGCCATCGTTCACAGGGCTGCACACGCATCAACGTGCGCTAGACGAAGGCTGCCGTGTTTCAGGCTGCACCATTCATTTTGTAACCGAAGTGTTGGACAACGGCGCGATTATCGCGCAAGGCGTGGTGCCGATTTTGGATGGCGACACGGCGGACAGCATTGCCGCACGCGTGTTAAAAGTGGAGCATCAATTGCTGCCGCAGGCGGTGGCGGATTTTGTTTCAGGCAGCCTGAAAATCGTTGGCAAGCGGGTTGAGCGCGTGCAGCAAGCCGATGCCAACGCGCAATTGTTGGCATAGGAGTTTGCATGAAACGCATCGCCGCCCTATTCGCTCTGCTCGCTGCCCACGCGGCACACGCCGAAATCCCGCAATCTGCTTACGCCGAATACAAAGCCAGCTTGGGCATTCCTGCCACGCTGTCGTTTCAACGCGATGGCGGGCAATACCGCATCGTAGCGAAAATCAATGTGCCGCTGTATAAAATGCGCTTTGAAAGCGGCGGCACGATTGAAGATGACACACTCAAACCAAGCTATTACCGCGACATCCGCAACGGCAAGGAATACGCTTCCGCCCAGTTTTCAGGCAGCCGCGTGCGCTTGGGCAAGAAAAACGACAAACACACCGAAACCGCCAAAGGCACGGTGATGGATTTGTTTTCGCTCACTTGGCAGCTGGCGTTTAACGATGGCAAGCTGCCCACGCCGCTGGTGATTACCAACGGCAAAAAACTCTATCCCATCAGCCGTTTAACGCCATCGCCCAGCAAGAATATGACCATAGGCAGCCTGAAAACGCGCACCCAAGCCTTTAACCTGCACCACGACAACGACCACATATTTCTCGCCCTTGCCAGCGATTTGGGCAACGTGCCCGCACTGATTCGCTACAACGTGGGCGGCAAAAAATACAGCCTTACCTTAAAAGCCGTCAAAATGGCGGATGAAACCGCGCCATAGGCAGCCTGAAAACGAACGTAGTGAGTTTCGGCGTAGCCAAAACAAGCATAGCGAATTTCGGCGTAGTCAAAACGAATTGCGGCGCAAGCCAAGCAACACCCCCCAGCAACCACTTAAAAATCCACAAGGAACACCACACCATGCAAAGCCTGTATCTCCCCATCAAGCACACGCACATGTTTTTCGTTGCGCTAACCATTATTCTGTTTAACCTGCGCTTTTGGCTGCGCACCATGCAGCCTGAAAAAGCCCTGCCGATTATCTTGCGCGCGCTACCGCATATTAACGACTCCATGATTTTGTTTACCGGCATGCTGATGATGCAGATTGTGCCGTGGCAGCCCTTTGGCGCGCATAAATGGCTGGGCATTAAGCTCTTGCTGGTGCTGGTTTATATTTTTGTTGGCGCGTTTTGCCTGCGTGCCACGCCGCGCAGCGGCAAATGGTTTGGACTGTATGGCGCGGCGATGCTGATTGTTTTAACCATCGCTTATTTGGCGCATTGGAAGCCGTTGTAAACATCGGCAGCCTGAAAATGATAAAACACGTTTTGCAATCAAGCGAAACGTGTTTTTTGTTGCGCGGCGGTTGGGCAGCGTGGAGAAAATGTGCGGGCAAGAATAAGCAAAGGCGTTAGGCAGCCTGAAAAGCTGTATCCGATAAAAATGTTTGCCCACGCGTTAAACATTTTTTGTTTTTCAGGCTGCCCCAATCTCCCAAAGGCAGCCTGAAAGCAAGTTTACGCACTTCGGCAAAGCCCAAACTATTGCCTACGCCACGCCATATCGCGCACGATAAGCGCGCATCGGCTCAACAAACTGCGCCAATTCCGCGCTGCCGCCTTGTTCCAGCAGCGCAAACAAATCCAGCAAATTGGCAATCGCCACCACGGGCAAGCCGTATTGCTGCTCTACTTCTTGCACGGCAGATTGCTCGCCCGTGCCTTTTTCCATGCGATCCAGCGCGATTGCCACGCCTGCGGGAGTTGCGCCTGCTTGTTTAATCAGCTGCACGCTCTCGCGCACCGATGTGCCCGCGGAAATCACGTCGTCAATAATCAACACGCGCCCTTGAAGCGGTGCGCCGACCAATGTGCCGCCTTCGCCGTGGTCTTTGGCTTCCTTGCGGTTGTAGGCAAAAGGCACGTTGATGCCTTGCTCTGCCAGCATCATGGCGGTGGCGGCGGCAAGAATAATGCCCTTGTAAGCAGGGCCAAACAGCATATCAAATTCAACTTTGCTCGCCACAATCGCTTGGGCGTAAAACTTTGCCAGCGCAAGCGTGGATGCGCCGTCGTTAAACAAGCCTGCGTTGAAAAAATAGGGCGATTGGCGGCCAGCTTTGGTGGTGAACTCGCCGAATTTCAGCACGTTTTGGCGCAGGGCAAATTGCAGGAAGTCTTGGCGGAAGGTGGTCATGGGGTGTCCTTATACGTTGGGATAGAGTTGGCAATATTTGGTGTAGAGGGCTTCTAGGATGATGGTTTCGCAGGATAAATCCAGCACGTTGTCGTTGCCGTATTTGAGCGATTTTTTCAGCTTGCGCAGGATTTCGCGGTCGCGTTCCAGCAAATCCCATTTTTCTACTTCGTCTTTGGCGAAGATGGCAACGCGAGAGCGTTTGCCGTTCACGGTTTGCTAGCGGCAGGCAAACATCCACGCTTGCGAATTGGTGTAGGCCACGCCGTTGTCGTCTAGCAGGTCGCGGTCGTTGGGGACGGTTTTGAGCGTGTAGCTGACTGTGCCATTTTTTGATATTCGGGTTGGATGGTCATGGGGTTTCCTTTGAGTAACGAGTTGGATGGATGGGATGAAGGCAGCCCGAAAGGGTTGTCGTTCGGTTTGTTTTCAGGCTGCCTTATGCGTTGGGGCAGCCTGAAAAGTATAGGGATGGTAATGCGGATTGGGCTTGGCTGAATGTTTTTTCAGGCTGCCTTGGTTTATAGGATTAGGCAGCCTGAAACGAATTTCATCAGGATAGTGCTTGGCAACAGCCGCGCCATCCATACCGTTTTCAGGCTGCCTAACGCCTGCCCTATCTGCGCCGTTTGCCGCTATTGGGCAACGCCATATCCGCCCATTTCAAAATAGCGGCGACTTCGGCGGGGTTAAGTTCGTAAAACTGCCCACGTTTCAAGCGGTTGGGCAATCCGATAGGTCCGAAGCCGATGCGCACAAGGCGACTGACGGTGAGCCCAATGTGTTCAAAAATGCGCCGCACTTCGCGGTTGCGCCCTTCTTTGATGACCACGTTGTACCATTTGTTTACCCCTTCGCCGCCTTGTTCAACGATGCGCTCCACTTGCGCCAAGCCGTCTTCCAGCATGATGCCTTGTGTGAGCTGCTGCATTTGCTCGCGGCTGACTTCGCCCAACACGCGCACGGCGTACTCGCGTTCCACTTCAAATTTGGGGTGGGCAAAACGCTGCACCAATTCGCCCGATGTGGTCAAAATCAGCAAGCCGCTGGTGTTGATGTCTAGCCGTCCGATGGCAATCCAGCGGCTGCTGGCGGCTTGTGGCAGGCGGTCAAACACGCTCACGCGCCCTTGCGGGTCGTCGCGCGAAACAATTTCGCTTTCTTGTTTGTAATACAAGATGATGCGCGGCAGGCGGTCTGCCCATTTGAGCTTGATGGCGCTGCCTTTGATGGTTACTTGGTCTTCGGGTGAGACTTTGTCGCCCAGCTGCGCGGTTTTGCCGTTGATTTGCACCCAGCCGTTGCTGATCCATTCTTCCATTTGGCGGCGCGAGCCTGCGCCTGATGCGGCGAGAATTTTTTGCAGTCGTTCGGGCTCTTGGCGCGAGAGATCGGCGCGTTGTTCTTTGAGGAACTCGGCGCGTTGTTGGATTTTTTGGTTGGGGGCGCGCACGATGAGTTTTTTGGCGCGGGCGACGCGTTGTTTGATGGGGTGTTCGGCTGAATTACGCTCAGTTTGGTTGCGTTCGGTTTCAGGCTGCCTTTGGGCATGGGGTTTGCCTGTTTTCAGGCTGCCTTTGGATTTATTGGCTGATGCGGTTTTACGCGCGGGTTTGTTGGCGGAAATGTCGTCAAGATAATGGCGTTTGGATTTTTTGGGCATGGTGGATCTCCGTAACGGTTGTGCGCTGGGGTGCGTTGTTATGCTGCTGATTTGGGTTTTCAGGCTGCCTTGTGTGCATCCATAAAGGCAGCCTGAAAATGAGTGCAGCGAGTTTCGGCGTAGCCAAAACAACATAGCGAAAAACCGTTCTTCTGCGGTGCGGTAACACGGCAGGATGGGTTAATCAAAAGGTGGCGTATTGTAGCGGATAACGGCAAAGGCAGCTTGAAAATTAGAACCTGTATTCACTATTTGCATGGGCAGATTTGATGACATAAAAACGTGAATACAAGGCAAAAAGCGCAGTAAGGTTGGACACCTTGCGAGCATTTTTAACGCAGTAGTCGCGTTTTTAGGGCATGAAAGATGCCTATGCAAATAGTGAATACAGGTTCTTAGCTTTCAGGCTGCCTGATTACATCACGGCAATGCGGTTTCCAGCGTGTGCCATAACGCGGCTTGGCTAAACATATCATTATGCCCCGCAGGCAATGCTTGATACTGCGCGCGTTCGCCCAAGGTTTGCGCCAGCCGTTGCCCGTGCGCGGCGGGAATCAGCGTGTCGTGCGTGCCGTGGAAAATCAGCACCTGTGTGTTGGGCGTGGCGGCAAGATAATCGGCGGTGGGCAGCGGATATTTAATCAGAAACGGGGGCACAAACGGCATTTTGTCGCGGATTAAATCGCGCAGGCGAAAATAGGGCGAAATCAGCACCAGCTTGGGCGTGCGCAACTGCGCGGCAACGTGCGCCGCCATGCCGTTGCCAATGGAATTGCCCACCACAATGATTTGCTCGGCGGGGAAACGTTGGCGCACATACTGCGCCATGCGCTCGGCATCGGCGAGCAAATCGGCTTGGCTGTGGATTTGCCCGCTGCTTTTGCCATAGCCGCGATAGTCAAACACATAGCTGTCGTAGCCCAGCTCGGCAAAGCGTTGCGCCACTTCGCCCCAGCTATCCAGCGCGCCTGCGTTGCCGTGGAAAAACAAAACCGCGCCTTTGCTATGAGCATGGGGCGGGCGAAAATGCAGCCCGTTCAGCACTGCGCCGTTTACGGGCAAGGCGATTTCTTCATGTGGCAGCCTGAAAGTGTAAGTGTAGTGCTGGGGGAGTGTGGTGGGCTGGAACAGCAGGTTTTCTTGTTGGAAATAGAGCACGCATAACACGGCGACATAGAGTGCGGCAAGCCATGCGAATAGTTGGTAAAGGTGGGTTTTCATGTTTTCAGGCTGCCTCTGCCATTTGCATGGCTTGTTTAATATCCACGGCAACAATGCGCGACACGCCTTTTTCCTGCATGGTTACGCCGATGAGCTGCTCTGCCATTTCCATGGTTAGGCGGTTGTGCGAGATGTAAAGAAACTGGGTTTGGGCGGACATTTCTTTCACCAGCTGGCAAAAACGGCTGGTGTTGGCATCGTCGAGCGGGGCATCCACTTCGTCCAAGAGGCAAAACGGCGCGGGGTTCAGGCTAAACAGAGCAAACACTAGGCTCATGGCGGTTAGGGCTTTTTCGCCGCCGCTCAATAGGTGGATGGAGCTGTTTTTCTTGCCTATGGGGCGCGCCATGATGCTGATGCCTGCGCTGAGCGGGTCGCTGTCGGTGAGCTGCAAGGTGGCTTCGCCGCCGCCAAACAGCGTGGGGAAGATGCTTTGCATTTTGGCGTTGACCGCGTTAAAGGTTTCCAAAAAACGGGTTTGGGTTTCGTGGTCAATTTGGGCGATGGCTTCTTCCAGCAGGGCGATGGCGTTTTGCACGTCTTCGCTTTGGCTGCGGTAGTAGTCGCTGCGCTGCTGGGCTTCGGCAAGCTCGTCCAGCGCGGCAAGGTTTACCGCGCCCAAGGCTTCAATTTGCGCCAGCAGGCGGTTGATGTGTTGCGATAGGCTTTTCAGGCTGCCTGAATGCTCGGCGGTGGCAAGGGCGGCTAAATCTGCGCCGCGTTCGTGAAGCTGCTCGTGGTAACGCTGGGCGTTAAGCTCGGCTTGCTGTTGTTGCAACAGCGCGTTTTGCACGGCAGCCTGAATCTGCGGCAACTCGGCGGCGATGGCTTGGGCTTGTTGGAACAAATCTTGCCCTTGCGCTTGGGTGGCGGCTAGGGTGTCTTGCGCGGTGGCGATGCGCTCGGCAAGCGCGGTGCTGCTTTCTTGCGCGATAACCAGTTGCTCGGCAAGCTCGGTGCTTTCGGCATCGGCTTCTTGGGCGAGCGCGGCTTCTTTTATGCGCTGCTGCCAGTCTTGCTGTTGCAGCAAAATTTGCGTGGCTTGCTCGGCTAGGCTGTCGGCGCGTTGCTGGGTTTTGTGTTGTTCCACTTCGGCTGCGCCGTATTGGCGATTGGCTTCCAGTAAGGCAAGCTGGGCGGTTTTCAGCGCGTGCTGTTGCGTTTTCAGGCTGCCTGAAAGCGTGTCAAATTGGTGTTCCAATTCGGCGAGCGATTGGGCAAGGGTGTCGCTGTCTTCGGCTAGGCTGTCGCTTTGTTGGGCAAGCAGTTCTATTTCGTCTTGCAACTGGGCTTGCTCTTGGGCGATGTGTTCACGGCGAAGCTGGGCTTGGTTGCTGCGCTCGGTAAGCTGGTTGGCGTGGTTTTGCGCTTGTTGCAACTGGCTTAACAGCTCGCGGTATTGCGCTTGGGCTTGGTCGTGCGCGGTTTCGGCTTGGTCTAACGCGGTTTGCGCGTCTTCGGCTTGTTGCTGGGCGGCGGCAAGCTGCGGGGCAAGCGCGGCAAGTTGCGCGCTTAATTGGTCGTGCTGGGCTTTTTGCTGCATCAGGTTTTGGCTACTGGCTTCGTTGTAGAGCGTGATGCTGTGCCTGTCCACGCGATGCCCTTGCGGCGTGAGCCATGTTTGCTGCGGAGCAAGTTCGCTTTGGTGTGCGATGGCGTAGTCCAAATCGGGAGCGCACAGGATGCCGTCTAGCCAGTCGTGTAAGGCAGCCTGAAAATCTTTATGCGCTTGGATTTGGTTGAGCAGGGCTTGGGCGGGCTGGGTTTTCTTGCTGATGGAATGGGCTTGGTTGAGCCATGCGGCTGCGCCTTGCGGCAGGGGGCTGGGCAAGGCGGCTTGGGCGGGCAGCTTTTTGGCGTGCAAGCGTTCGGCAAGCACCACGCTGATGGCGTGTTGCCATGCTTCGGGCGCGGTAAGCTGTTGCCATAGGCTTGGGGTTTGCGCGTAGTCGGTGGCCGCCCAAAAGTCATTGGGCGCGCTGCTGCGCAGGATTTGGGCAAGGGCTTGCTGCTGGGCTTGCGCGGCGATGTGTTGCTGATTGAGCGTTTGATAATGCGCTTGCTGCTTTTGCTGCTGCGTTTTCAGGCTGCCTAATTGGGCTTGGCTGTGTTGCCATTGGATTTCGGCGGCTTGGCATTGGTGTTGCAGGGTTTGCGCGGCATCTTTGGCTTGTTGCAAGGCGGGATTATCGGCGGCGGCAAGCTGGGATAACTCGTCTTCTAGGCGTTGGATGCGGCTGCGGTGGTTGGCAAGCGTGGTTTGGGTGTGCTGTTGCTGCTGCTGTTTGAGCGCGAGTTCGCGTTTCAGGCTGCCGATTTGGTCGCGCTGGCTTTGGTGGTTGTGCTGGCTGGTTTGCTCGGCGGTTTCTAGCTCGGGCAGGCGCGCTTCGTGTTCGGCAACGATTAGGGCAAGCGCGGCAAGTTCGCTGTGTTTGTCAGCGGCTTGTTGCAGCAAGGCTTCGCGCTCGGCTAGGGTGTCGGCGTGTTGCTGGCGCAGTTTGTGCAACTGGGCTTGGGCGGATTGGCGGTCGCGTTCGGCGCGTTCGTTTTGCGCGTGTTGGGCGCGGATTTGTTCTTCTAGGCGGGCGATGTGTTCGCGCGATTGGGCGTGTTGCTGTTGCAGGTTATCGTGTTGCTGCTGTTGTTCGCGCTCGATTAGGCGTAGTTCTTGGATGCGCTGGTTTAGGCTGTCGCTGTTGGCTTGGTGGCTTTCTTGTTGCGCTTGGGCGGCGGCGTGCTGGGCTTGGGCGGCATCGGCTTGGGCGATGGCGTTTTGCCATTGGATGTAGTCGGATAGGTTTTGATTTTGCGCCAATTCGTTTTTCAGGCTGCGGTATTGCTCGGCGGTGGCGGCTTGGGCGTTGAGTTTTTCCACTTGGCGGGCAAGCTCGGTTTGCAAATCGCTTAGCCGTTGCAAATGCTCGCGCGTGTCGTCTAGCCGTACAGCGGTTTCGCGGCGGCGTTCTTTGTATTTGGAAATGCCCGCGGCTTCTTCAATATACACACGCAATTCTTCAGGGCGGGCTTCAATGATGCGTGAAATCATGCCCTGCTCTATCACGGCATAGCCTTTGGCGCCTACGCCTGTGCCAAGGAAAAGGTCGGTGATGTCGCGGCGGCGCACGGGCTGGTTGTTGATGAAATAGCTGGAATCGCCTTGGCGCGTGAGTTGGCGTTTGATGGCGATTTCGGCGTATTGCCCCCACGCGCCTTGCAAAACGTGGTCGCTGTTGTCAAACACCAATTCCACCGATGCGCGAGGCGCGGGGCGGCGGGTGGCTGCGCCGTTGGAAATCACGTCTTGCATGGATTCGCCGCGCAACTGCTTGGCGGACGATTCGCCCAACACCCAGCGCACGGCATCGATAACGTTGGATTTGCCACAGCCGTTGGGCCCGATGACGGCAACGAGCTGGCTGGGAACGTGGATGGTGGTGGGGTCAATAAAGGATTTGAATCCTGCGAGTTTGATTTGGGTGAGACGCATGGGGCAGCCTGAAAAAGGGGTTACGAGCTTCTGCGAAGCTAAAATGGGTGAACAAAGGGCGAAAAAGGGGCGGATTATAGCAAATTGAATGAGTGAGGATGGGGTTCAGGCTGGCTTTTGAGGTGGTAAAGGCAGCCTGAAATGGGGTGGGATGGGAGTGTTTTACAAGAATGAGTGTTGATTGTTGAGCGTTGATTGTTTTCAGGCTGCCTAATCCTGTAAACAAAGGCAGCCTGAAAACCCTTTCTCAATTTTCAGGCTGCTTAATTCGGTCAATCCACCACAAACGTTTGGGGCTACTGCCCCTACATCCAGCCGAACGGAGCATTCTTTTTTCGGAAACAAGCGTGCGTTGTCCGACGGCGCACGAAGTGCGACTAGTTCGCACGCGCCGAAAAAAGGATGCG
>CAUQQW010000022.1:0-23156 GCA_963520365.1 uncultured Kingella sp. | reverse complement strand
CGGCATAAGTGCTGACAACGCCGATAACGTGCGCCAACGCAAAGCAGCCTGCACCCTAATGACAAGCAGCAGCATCACAACAAGGATAATACCAAGGGGGTTGGTCAGGCGGGCGGGCATATTGGGCATGGTGCTCATGAAATATTGCAGGCTGCCCGATAATACACGAATCTATCGCTTTCGGGCAGCCTGTATGGGATGTTATTTGTTATTTATAGTACAGCCGCACATAGTCAATCTGCGTGGTCTGCATCGGGAACGGCTCGCTGAGGGACGGCGGATCCAGATTGTCTTCCCATTCCACATAATCGTTCAAAACGAAATGCCATTTGTCGTTGCGGAGCACTTGTTCGACCAAATCGGGGTCGATTTGCAGTTTGGTGTAGTCCTCGTCGGGCATGGTGGAAACGTATGTACCGTCCGGCGTGAAACTATGGTAGTCGGTCACATCGACCGTGCTGGAATCGTTCACGCGGTAATGGTGCACGGGAATCAGCTTGCCGTCCATGTAATAACGGATTTTGGTGCCATCATATTCGATGGCCCAAACATGCCAATCGTGCGTCAGCCAAGCGGAACGGTTGCGGATACGGTTTTCCAAGCGATGCACGAATACGCGCGTGCGCCATTCTTTGCCCGCCGTGCTATAATAGCAGCTGATGCTGGATGCAGGGAAGGCATAATCCGGCATGGCGGAGAACCATTCCAGAATCAGCAGCGAACCATAAGGCGCACTACCGCCGCCAGGGGTTTTGCAGGTGCGGATGCTGTCTTCGTTTGTATGTTTGTTCAGCCAAAGCGCAGTGCGCATGCCACGCAGCCCGTTCCAATTCATTTTGGCGCGGACTTCAGCACGGAACGGGCGGCTTGCATCCACCATGCCGATGGTTTCCAGCCGACCGCTGGAATATTGGGTGACTTTCCCCGCCGGACATACGCCAGAGGTGGCGTTGCTGTCGTTCAAGGGGTCTCCTTCTTTATCAACGCAGTGGCGGCGCGTGGTCAGCTGGGCATAATCGCCGGCCACGAAAGAGATGTTGTCCGGCAGGTAGGATAGATAACTGTGCAAATGATTGTGGATTTCTTTGCTTTCCCAATCGGCAGGCACGCGCCCTTCCTTGAATTCATAGCATTTCGCGCTTCGCCATTGCCCGGATTCATCGGTCGGATGTTCGCAGCCGTTTACAGACGGAGCAGGTGCAGGCGACGGTGTCGGATTAGGTGTCGGCGCTGGAGTAGGTACGGGACTTGGCGCCGGTGTCGGATTAGGCGTCGGCGTTGGAGTAGGTGCGGGATTTGGCGACGGTGTCGGATTAGGTGTCGGCGCTGGAGTAGGCGCAGGACTTGGTGCGGAAGTGTATTCCCGTCCTCCGAGTTTCGCATTGTTATTGGAAGATGAGACGAAGGTTGAGTTGGCCTTGGCCAAGCCTTTTGCTGTGTCCAGACCTGATTTTTCGTCTTCATTGCAACCTGCGGTAAGTGCTGCCAAGCACATCACCACCAATAATTTTCTCGCATACATTCGTTTGAACTTTCTAGCAAAAATTGATTTATCAGCTGAATGAAAACTCAATATCTACACATTCTCATTCAACACCAATACAAGCATGGCCATACGCGCAAATACGCCGTTTTGTGCTTATTCAAAGTAATAAGCATGCGGCGTGCCATCTACGTGGGGCGCAATTTCGTCCACGCGCGGCAGGGGGTGCAGCACACGCAGATTGGGTTTGGCACTGGTCAAAGTGGCGGCATGCAGGTTGAATTTGCCTTGGATTTTGGCGAATTCCACGTCATTGAAGCGTTCGCGCTGCACGCGGGGCATATACAGGATATCTGCCCATTCCGCCGCACTTTCCAAATTGGGCAGTATCTGCCATTTTGCGCCGACTTCGTCCAATTCTTCGGTAATGTATTCGGGCATGGCCAGGCTGGGCGCCGACACAAATGCAAATTCGCAGCCGAAGCGTTTTAAGGTTTGCGCCAGCGAAAACCACCATGCCCAAACTCATTCTCGCCCCCATGCAAGGGCTAACCGATGCCCCCATGCGCGATTTGCTCACCCGCATCGGCGGCTATGACGAATGCGTGAGCGAATTTGTCCGCATCACCCACACCGTCCACTCCCGCGCCACATGGCTGCGCCACGTCCCCGAAATCGCCCAGCAAAACCGCACCCCATCAGGCATCCCCTGTGCCACTCAACTGCTTGGCAGCGATGCCAACATGATGGCAAAAAACGCGCTGGAAGCCGTGCGCTTTGGCGTGCAAAGCATAGACCTAAACTTCGGCTGCCCCGCCCCCACCGTAAACAAACACCAAGGCGGTGCCATTTTGCTGCGCGAGCCCGAGCGCATCCACCAAATTGTGCGCGAACTGCGTTTCAGGCTGCCCGAACACATCACGCTCACCGCCAAAATGCGTCTCGGCTTTGACAACACCGACCTTGCCATCGCCAACGCCCAAGCCATCTCCTCAGGCGGCGCCAGCCAAATCACCGTGCACGCCCGCACCAAAGTGCAAGGCTACGAGCCGCCCGCTCATTGGCATTGGCTCAAAACCATTCGCGAGCGCGTCAGCATCCCCATCATCGCCAACGGCGACGTGTTCACGCTGGATGACTACATCGCCATCCGCCAAGCCAGCAGCTGCGACGACGTGATGATAGGGCGCGGCGCGGTGATGCGCCCCGATTTAGCCCGCCAAATCAAACAATATCTGCGCGGCGAGCCCGTTCAGGCTGCCTTATTCAACCAAGAAATCATGGCTTGGATACGGCTGTTTTTTGATTTATGTCTCGCGCACGAGTCGCAAGGCAAATACGCCGTCGCACGGCTCAAACAATGGCTGGGCATGATGAAAAAGGTTTACCCCGAAGCGGCACAGCTGTTTACCGCCGTGCGGACTTTGCGCGAAGCGAATGAAATTAAGCAAGTATTACAGGATTTTCAGGCTGCCTAGAACAGGCGAGTTGGTACACAAAAAGGCTTGCACGATTATTGGGCAAGCCTTTTGTGTTCAGAATGAATGGAACGCGGGCAATAAAAAAAGCAGCTAAGATTAGCTGCTTTTTGTATGTGGTGCGGATGGAGAGACTCGAACTCTCACACCTTGCGGCGCCAGAACCTAAATCTGGTGCGTCTACCAATTTCGCCACATCCGCGTTTTTGTGAAGTGGCGGATTATACGGCTTTGCAACAAAATTGCAAGCGATTTTTGGCGCGGCGAGCGACAAGCATGGTGCGGTTAAAAACGCTCGTTGGCTTGCAAATAGCGCCATTTGCCTTGTGGCAACGCACCCAGTTTCACGCGCCCGATGCGGATGCGTTTTAAGCCGACAACGCGCAAGCCAACCAGCTCGCACATGCGACGGATTTGGCGCTTTTTGCCTTGTTTTAACACGAAGCGCAGCTGGTCTTGGTTTTGCCATGTTACTTGGGCGGGGCGCAGCTTTTCGCCGTCTAGGCTTAATCCGTGGTTGAGCAGGGCGAGTCCGTTTTCTTTCAGGCTGCCTTTCACGCGCACAAGGTATTCTTTTTCGCTGTTGCTGTTGTCGCCGATAAGCTGTTTGGCGATGCGCCCGTCTTGCGTGAGCACGAGTAAGCCGACTGAATCAATGTCTAGCCTGCCTGCTGGGGCGAGATTGCGGGTGCGGCTGGGATGGAAGGCAATGCGGCTGTTGTCGCCGTCCCATTGGTTTTCGGCGGTAATGAGTTCAACGGCGGCGCGGTAGTTTTTTTCAGGCTGCCCACTCACGAAGCCGATAGGTTTATTGAGCAGGATGGTTACGCGGTTGGCTTGTTGTTCGTGGGCTTGTTTGTTGAGGTCTATGCGGTCGGCGGGGGTTACTTTTTGCCCGAGCACGGCGGTAATACCGTTTACGCTGACCCAGCCTTTTTCAATATAGCTATCGGCTTCGCGGCGCGAGCAGATGCCCAGTTCTGCCATGCGTTTGGATAGGCGGATGGGGTCGGTCATGGGGATTCCTTTGTATAGATGGGCAGCCTGAAACAATGGGATTAACAGGTTTTCAGGCTGCCTTTAATGCATTGCATGTCTTCAAACAAAATTTTCAGGCTGCCTAATCTGTATCCATAGGCAGCCTGAAAACTTGTTGCGTTATGCTTCGCTAATGCTGTCTAACGCTAAACGGCGTTGCTCTTGCGCAGCATCTTGGCGCGCTGAATGGTCGTACACTTTGGCGAGCACTAAGCGAGTTTGCGGTGCGGGATGCAAGGCGAGACTGGCTTCCAAATAGCTTTGCGCCTTGCCCCACAATTGTTTTTGCGCGGCAAGCTCGCCCAGATACATCAGCAAGCGCGAATCTTTGGGATTGTCTTTCAGCCATGCGTCGCCTGTATCAATGGCTTTTTGCTGGCGGCGATCGTCTAAATAGCGCACGCTGGCAACGAATGGCGGCAGCAAATTGGCATCACGCGAAGCAGGATAATGCGTGTTCACCCATGCAATCGCTTGGTCATACAAGCCCAATTCGTTGTATTTGCGTGCGATGGCAACATTCAGAGCGTTGTTGCGCAGGGATTCGGGGATGCGTTTCAGGCAGGCTTTCATGCCTGCGGCATCGTTTGCCAAATCCAGCAGCTTGCGATACGCCACTTCGGCGGTTTGCTGCGCTTCGGTGTCGTTCATGGCGCCTGCGCGTTGCAATTTTTCGGTTTTGTCTAGGATATCTAGCGCGTCGCCTTTGTCCAACGCCATGCGCAATTGCAGGCGCGCCAAGCGGGTAAGGCGTGGGTTGATTTGCGCAGCGGCGGTGAGATGGGTGGTGGCGCTGTCGTAATCTTGTTGATTCAACGCGCTTTCTGCCAACAGCAAATGGCGTGATAGCTGGGTTTTGCTGGGCAGCTTGGCGATGTCGTTCAGATATTGGTCGCGCGCTTCGGTGTTGTGGCTTTGGTCGGCGGCGTGGGCAGCCAGCATCAAGGCAAGAATGCGGTTGTCGCCTGCTTGCTTGTTGGCAAGCACTTTATTGGCGTGTTGCGCAGCTTCTTGGAATTTGCCTTCAAAATACGCTAAACCTGCTGCGTTAAGCTCTTGCGCGGCTTTGCGGCTGCGGCGTGATGCGCCAAATTGGCTTAAACGATGCGGCGTGCCAAAAATGCCCACCAGCAGCTTAATCAACAAATACCACACAAACACGCTCAGCAAGGCAACGACGATGAAGAAATTAAGATTCATCCGCAGCGAATAGTTTTCCACCACAAAATACACATTGCCTGTGTAGGTTTTGGCGAGCATGGCTAGCCCGATGGCGCATAAAAATAGGAAGATAATCCAAATGAGCTGTTTCATGCTTTTGCTCCTTTGGCTTCGCTGGCGGGTTTAGCCGCTGGCTCGGAGGCGGATGGTTTGGATGCAGGCTGGCTGGCGGCTTTGCTGTCTGATTTTTCGGATTTGGGCTCGGATGCAGCGGCTGCGGGCGGCGTAACCACGGGCGCAGGCTCGGATGCGGCTTTCGGCGCAGATGCGGCAGAAATTGCAGGCACAGCGGGTTTGCTTTCAGGCAGCACCACAGGCAGCGCGGTGCGCACGTTGTTTTGATAATCGCGCACGGCGGCTAAGCTGGCTTTGAGCGCTTCGTCTGAAATCATGCGGATTTCTACCGATTTGAGCTCATCCACTTCTTTGAGCCATGTTTGGGTGTTGGGCGATTGCACGTCAAAATAGCGTTTTACCGTTTCTTCAATCGCGGCAAGCCCGTGTTGATAGACTTCGCTGTTGTGTTGCAGCAAGGCAAGGCGCGCATCCAGCAGGCGTAGGCGCAGGTTTTCGCGCAGATAGAAGACTTGTTCCGCGCCGATGAGCATGGCGTCGTTGTTGTCTAGTTTGCGCACTTCCACCATGCTTTTAACCAGTTCGCTGGTGTTGTTCCATGCGCGATTCCAAAAGCTGCCTGCTTTGGATGTGGGCGCGGGTTCGGCGTTTTGGGCGTTCATGGTGCTGTCCACCAACAAGGGCAGGCTGTCCACCGCGCTTTCTAGGCGATCTAGTCGCAAGGCGGTGGCGGAAATATTGAGATAGGGGCGATTTTTGAGCGCGGTTAAATCTTGGCTGATGGCTTGTTTGATGGGCAGCAATTCAGGCTGCTCAAAGCGGCTAAGGCGTTGCTCAACGTTTTCTAACACGGTGGTGGCAACGGGCACATTGCCTGATAGCAATAGCTGTTGCGATGCGGTGTTTAGGGTTACTTCAATTTCGTCTACCAGCCAGTTGACGCGCCCTTTGAGCAATTCGGCGTAGGCGCGGTGGATGCCGTCTAGCGTTTGGGCGGTGTTGCTTTCGTTTTGCAGGATTTTGTTTAGCTGGGCATCTAGCGCGGCTTGTTTTTCTAGCGTGGCGCGCAGCAAGACGGCGTTTTCGCTGTTGCCCAGCGCGGCTTTATTTAAATCTTGCCCGATGCGCATTTCTTGTTGTTTGAAAACGTTTTGCCCTTGCACAAATAGGAAACCACTGGCGCCCAGTGCGATGAGTGATAGCACGAGTGCGCCTGTGGCTAATCCGCGTCCGCTGCTGTTTTTTTGTTGGATAACGATGGGTTGTTGCGGCGCGGGTTCGGGTTGTTTTTCAGGCTGCGGTTGGGGTTTGCTGGTGTCAATTGTTTCAATGGTTTCTGCGTTGGCGGCAGCTTGGTTTTCAGGCTGCTGATTTTGTGTGTTGTCGGTCATTTGGGATTGCTCCGTGATGAAAAATAGTTAAGCGCATCGCTTAATTGGGCTACGGTGTGAACGTGGTCGGCACCAAGCGCGGTTAGGGTTTGGGCGATGCGCGTGTGTTGTGTGAAGTATAGCAAGGATTTGAGGTTTTGCCTAAATGCTTGTGGGCATTGTGTAAACAGCTCTTGGGCAAGCTCGGATGAGGTTATCCATGCGGCGCGGGGGGCGGCAGCCTGAAACGTTTGCCAGTTAAGCGACTGGGGGATGCGCTGATAGCATTCAGCGTATTGCACGGCAAAGCCGCGTTGGCGCAGGGCTTGGGCGAGATGCTCGCGCCCACCTTGCCCACGGATGATGACGATGCGGCTGCTGAGTGGTAGGCTGTGCCAAATGGGCAGTGCAAGGGCGGCTTCGCTGTCGTTGCCGTTGGTGGGGGCGTGGACGGGGGTGATGTCTTGTTGATGCAGGGCTTGGGCGGTTTGCTTGCCGACTGCGATGTGGATGATGGGCGGCTGGTGGGTTTTCAGGCTGCCTAAATGGGGCGCGGCGATTTCTACGGCGCTGGGGCTCACCCAAAACAGGGCTTGGGCAGGGGCGATGATTTGCGGTAGCCTGAAAAG
This sequence comes from uncultured Kingella sp., assembly GCA_963520365.1. Lineage (GTDB taxonomy): Bacteria > Pseudomonadota > Gammaproteobacteria > Burkholderiales > Neisseriaceae > Kingella_B. Next base: position 15,862 of record CAUQQW010000022.1, on the reverse strand, counting down.
GGTTTCGTCAATGGGGGCGATGCGGATGGGGGAAAAGGGGATGGCTTGCCAGCCTGCGGCGGTGCAGGTGGCGATGTCGGCGGCGAGGCGGTTTTCGGGGCGGATGAGTAGGATGGTGGGCATGGTGGGTTGGGCTGATTCGGTTTTTGTTTTGCGGCGGCTTGCTCTGTTTATTTTTTCAGGCTGCCTATTTGGGGCGGGATGGTGCGAAAGTCTGCACGATGCAACAAAGCGGTGGGTGGCGGATGGCGATGCAGGCAGCCTGAAATGGGACAGCGGATGGTGGATGCTGCGCGGGGTGCAGGGGCTTGCCCCTGCTCGTGGTAGGCGGCGAAACGCCTGTTCTGGCAAAAAATAGGCAAAAGGCAGCCTGAAAGCAGGTGGGCATTATAGATGTTTATGTTAAAAAGCGTAATTTTATGCTAAATTGGAGCTAGGTTTTAGCTTCGCAACTCCGCTTCGCTACGCAGGCTGCCTGATATTGCTGCTGTTTCGGCTGAAATTTTTTAAAAAGAAAGAAAGGAAATTAAAATGACAACAAAATCGTTGGAAGACAAAGCGTTAGCAAATAAAGTGATTTTGGTAACGGGAGCATCGCAGGGCTTGGGCGCGGAAGTGGCGAAATCTTGCGCGGCAGCGGGGGCGACGGTGGTGTTGCTGGGGCGCAGTCAAAAGAAATTGGAAAAGGTGTATGACGAAGTGATGGCGGCGGGCGATGCCGAGCCGTTTGCCATTTGCTTTGACATGATGGGCGCACAGGAGCTGGAATTTGAGCAACTGGCGCGCACGTTGGCAGAGGCGACGCAGGGTAAATTGGATGGGGTGATTCATTGCGCGAGCTATTTTTACGCGCTTTCGCCGTTGGATTTTCAAACGGTGGCGGAGTGGGTGAACCAATACCGCATCAACACGGTGGCGCCGATGGCTTTAACGCGGGCGGTGTTGCCAATGCTGAAAGAATCACCCGATGCTTCGGTGATTTTTGTGGGCGAAAGCCATGGCGAAACGCCGCAGGCTTATTGGGGGGGCTTTGGCGCGAGCAAGGCGGCGTTGAATTATTTGTGTAAAGTGGCGGCGGATGAGTGGGAGCGTTTTCCCAATTTGCGGGCGAATGTGTTGGTGCCAGGGTCTATCAATTCGCCACAGCGCATTAAAACGCACCCTGGGGAAACGGCGGCGGAGCGAAAGGATATGGCGGACATTACGCCTGATTTTGTTTGGTGGGCGAGCGAGCAAAGCAGGGGGCGCAGCGGGGAGATTGTTTACTTATAGTCATTGCATAGATTGAGGCAGCCTGAAAACGAGCGTAGCGAGTTTCAGCGAAGCTAAAACGGCATCTTAAAATACGTTTTCAGGCTGCCTTTTTTGTGGTGTAGATGAATACCCTACTCTATTGTCGCTTCCGCAAGAATAGACGCTCCACACCAAAATACGTAGTACACGACAGCAATAACACCAGCACAAAAATCAGCGGGAATGTTGCTATATAAACCAACAAACCATGTGTTTGGAAATCAAACCAACCACCCAGCGCAAACACGCTATACAACACCACGCCATGCATCAAATAAATGCTGTAACTCATGTCGCCCAGCATTTTCATGCCGCGATGGCGCAAAATACCACCAAAATCGTAACCACCCGCCAGCATCACAAACAGCAACGCCACCAAAATGCGGTTAAGCGGTGTGTAAGGCGGAAATAAAAATGCCGTTGCCAATAGCAAAAGCGGCACTGCCACATTCAGCCATTTTTTATATTGTTGTATCCATGGCAACAGCACCCCGCTCAAACTCACCGCCGCAGCAGAGAGCACAAATTGCCAATAGTGGTGGGTATCGGTTTGCGTGATAATCCAGCCGAATAACGCGCCGCATAAGGCCATCACGCCCCATTGCTTTTTGTTGCTCGCAGGCAATTGGTGCATTGCCGTATGAATAAACGGCAGGCTGAAATAAAACCCCCATTCATAAAGCAACGTCCATTGCACGCCTGCATTGGAAACAAAGCTAACAAAATCATTCAATGGCAGATAGCGAAAAGTTGCCCAGTGAAAAAGCCAATCCACGCCATCCCAAAACGCCACATTTTCCACGCCCACTGCTTTAAAGCTGGCATACACCACAAACAGCAACGACAGCAGATACAACGGCATAATCCGCCGAATGCGGGCAAGATACATCTTTTTCCAGTCAATTTCTTTTTGCTTGATTTTATTCAGAAACAAAAAACCTGTAATCATAAAAAATAGGCTAACGGGAATCGCGCCAAGATTCTGCGCAAAATACATCCAATGCAAGCCAAAGTTATCAGCAACAGCCCACTCTCCTTGCAAACTCCAACGATGCATCAAATAAAAATGATGAGCGAACACAAAAGTTGCCAACACGCCGCGCAACCCGTCCAATGGCGAATCGCGGTGGGTGGAATCAAATTTCTCATAAAATTTTTGCGGCGTCCGCGCCAATAAAAAAGCCACGACCGCCAGCGACAGCATCATCAGCAAAACCAATAAAACCAACGCTAATCTAGGCTCTCTCACAACCCCAACTCCCGCAAAAACCGCACATCATCCGCCCAGCCCGATTTCACTTTCACCCACACCTTCAAATACACCTTGCAATCAAACAGTTTTTCCATATCCAGCCGCGCTTCGGTGGAGATTTTTTTCAGCTTTTCGCCGCCCTTGCCAATCACAATCGGCTTTTGGTTTTCCTTGTCCACCAGCACCGCGATGTAGATATGCTGGATGCCCGCGCTCTCGTCAAACTTTTCCACTTCTACGTTCATCGCGTAGGGCAATTCTTCGCCCAAATAGCGGAACAGCTTTTCGCGCACGATTTCCGCTGCCAAAAAGCGGCTGGATTTGTCGGTAATCATGTCTTCGGGATACATCGGCACGCTTTCGGGCAGATAGCTTTTCAGCTTCGCCAGCAGATTGGCGATGCGCAGCCCATGCTTCGCGCTCACCACTTCGCAATCGGCAAAATCAAACGCTTGGCGCACTTCGGCGATAAACGCATCCAGCGTGGCGGCATCTTTGGCTTTGTCTTTGTCAATTTTATTGACCACCAGCACCACGGGCGTGTTTTTGGGCAACTGTTGCAGCACAATGCGGTCGGCATCGGAAAAACGCAGCGCTTCCACCACAAAAACAATCACGTCCACGCCGCTCACGGCTTCGGTTACGTTTAAATTTAAGCGGTCATTCAAGGCGTTGCGGTGGTGGGTTTGAAAACCTGGGGTGTCCACGAACACAAATTGCGCGGTGTCGTCGGTGTAGATGCCAGTTACTCGGTTGCGCGTGGTTTGCGCTTTTTTGCTGGTGATGCTGACTTTTTGCCCGATAAGGTGGTTCATCAGCGTGGATTTGCCTACATTGGGTCGCCCCACGATGGCGATGAAACCGCAGCGATAGCCTGCGGCGGCGGTTTTTTCGTTGGCGAGAAATTCTTCTACGTTCATGTTTTTCTTTCTGTAAACAAATAAAAAAGACGTTTCAGGCTGCCTATGCGACGCGGCGGTAACGCGGCAAAGGCAGCCTGAAAACTATTCTTTGGGCAGCTTGTGCTGCACCATGTTAAAAAATCCGCGCAGGATATCAATGTCTTCGGTGGTGGTATCGGCGCGGCTGAACAGCGAATGCAGGCGTCGCACCATGCGCTCTTGGTTGCGGCGGCGGAAAAAATCCAGCTCGCTCATGGTGTCTTCCAAATGCTGCACCATGCCTGCCACTTGCTCGGCGGTCGCCAGATTGCGCTCGGGAATCAGATGGCTCATGTCCATGTTTACATGGCTAAACAGCTCGTAGCACACCACTTGCACGGCTTGGGCAAGGTTGAGCGAGAAATAATCGGGGTTGCCCGAGATGGTCATCAGGCGATTGCATTGTTGCACTTCGTCTATGCTCAATCCATAGGTTTCGTTGCCAAACACCAGCGCGATTTGCTGCCCTGCTTGGGCGGCGGCGAGCAGGCTGGGGGTGAGCTCGCGCGGGGTTTGCAGCGGCATGGTTAATTCGCGGCGGCGGCTGGTTAGGGCGCAGCTTAGTGTGGTGTCTGCGATGGCTTCGGGCAGTGTGGCGACAATTTTGGCGTTTTCCAGCACCTCTCTTGCGCCTGATGACAACACGAAGCTCTCTTCGGGCAGCCTGAAATCGGCGGCTTGCTCGGCGATGAATTCGGGCGGCTCGGGGGTCATCGGCGTTGCCATGATGTTGGGGGCAACAAGCGTGAGCTGGGTCAAACCCATGGTTTTCATGGCGCGGGCGGCGGCGCCGATGTTGGCAGGATGGCTGGTGCGCGAAAGCACGATGCGGATGTTGGCAAGATAAGCGGGAAGGGTTTGCATGATGGTCTGTGTGTGGTTTTCAGGCTGCCTATTATACAAGACTAGGCAGCCTGAAATGCGCTTGTGGCAAGTTTGCGCTGCCAAGGCTACAATCGCCCGCGCTTGTTGCTGGATTTGGCAGCCTGAAAAGGGCGTGGTTGTGGTTTTCAGGCTGCCTATCGTGTTGCTCTGTTTAACGAACGCAGCCTGAAAATAAGTTTGCAAGCCTTTGCAAAGCCAAAACTTTTATCTTGATTATGAATACTCTCTCTATTATTAGCCAAATTCCCTTGCCCGATTATCTTGCCCACGCCAATGTGTTAAGGCAGCCTGAAACCGATGTTTACCTGCGCTACGACGAGCGCGGTTTATCCCTATGCAAGCAAGGCGAAAAAGGCGTGGTGCAAGTGGATTTTGCCAGCGGCGCGGCGCAATATCGGCGCACTAAGGGCGGTGGCGAATTGATTGCCAAAGCGGTGCAACATACCGCGCAGCCTGTGGTGTGGGATGCAACGGGTGGGCTGGGGCGCGATAGTTTTGTGTTGGCGAATTTGAATCTTGCCGTGCACACATTTGAGCAGCATCCTGCCGTGTTCGCGCTGCTGCAAGACGGTTTGCACCGCGCCGACCAGTCGCCCGAAATCGCCGCCATCGCCGCGCGCATCACGCTGCATCAGGGCAACGCCGCCGCGCAAATGGCAACACTTGCCGCGAAAATCGGCAAGCCCGATGTGGTGTATCTTGACCCGATGTATCCCGAGCGGCAAAAGTCTGCCGCAGTAAAAAAAGAAATGGCGTATTTTCACGAGCTGGTGGGGCAGCCTGAAAATGCCGATGATGCCGCGCTGTTTCAGGCTGCCCGCGCCGTTGCCAAAAAGCGCGTGGTGGTCAAACGCCCGCGCTTGGGGGTGTTTTTATGCGGCGAAAAGCCTGCGTATCAATATGAAGGCAAATCTACGCGGTTTGATGTTTATTTGCCTAAGGCAGCCTGAAAATAGGAAACATAAAATGTATCAATCCATCCAAACCAAACTTCACCAAATCGCCACCAGCGAACCCTTACATCTCCTGCTTGCCGTAGAAAGCGGTAGCCGTGCATGGGGCTTCCCCTCACCCGACAGCGATTACGATGTGCGCGCCATCTACATCAAGCAGCCTGAAAACTACCTTTGCATCGATGAACAAAAAGACACCTTTGAATACATTGAAAACCAATGGTTTGACGTAGGCGGCTGGGACATTCGCAAAGCCCTACGCTTGCTGCGCAAAAGCAATGCCGTGTTGCTGGAATGGCTGCGCTCGCCGATGGTTTACGCGCAAGATGATGAATTTGTTCACACCCTTGCCGAACTCGCTCCGCAATACGCCCAAGCTGCACCCTTGCTGCACCACTATCGCGGCATCGCTCGCAACGCTTTGTCCGCTATGGATTTAGACAACGAAATCCGCCTGAAAAAATGGTTTTACGTTCTGCGCCCGCTGCTGGCGGCACGCTGGGCGGTGCAACGCGGCGGCATACCGCCCATGACGTTAACCGAACTGGCAGATGGCGTGTCAAGCGCAATCATGCAAGAAATAACCGACCTTATTGCCCACAAAACCGAGCAAGACGAAAGCTACCGCCACACCCTTTCAGACGGCCTGAAACGCTTTACGCGAGACTTGGCAGATGAAACCACCGTGCTGCAAGCCTCAGCACCTGTTGCCATGCCAAGCGAACCGCTAAACGAGTTATTTCGGGCAACGCTGCGGCGCGTGTGGGCAAAGGCAGCCTGAAAGCCTAATCAAACCTTTTCAGGCTGCCTCAAACCACAGCGAGACCCCATCATGCTCACCCTATCCCACCTCCACCAACAAAACCTAATCCTCCTAGAAGCCATCTCAGGCAGCCGCGCCTACAACCTCGCCACGCCCGAATCCGACACCGATATCAAAGGCGTGTTCTACCTGCCACGCCATCTGTATTACGGGCTGGGCTACATCCCCCAAATCGCCAACGAAACCAACGACATCGTGTACTACGAACTCGGGCGCTTCATAGAACTCCTGCTGCAAAGCAACCCCAACACACTAGAACTGCTCGCTTCGCCAAAACACTGCGTGCGCCACCGTTCGCCGCTAATGGGCGCATTCCGCCCTGAATGGTTTATCTCACTCGCCTGTCGCCAAAGTTTCGCAGGCTACGCATTAGGGCAAATTCGCAAAGCACGCGGACTAAACAAAAAAATCGTTAACCCCATGCAGCCTGAAAAGAAAACCGTGCTGGATTTCTGCCACATTATTGACGGCATAAACACCATTCCACTGCAACACTGGCTAAACACACACAACTGGCAACAAGAGCGCATCGGACTGGTGAATGTGCCACACACACGCAACCTCTTTGCCTTGTTTTACGATACCAACGGCACATGCAACTATCATGGCGTGATACAAAAAGACACCACCAATCATCTCGCATTAAGCAGTATCCCCGCAGGCGAAACGCCACAAGGCTATCTATCCTTCAACCAAGACGGATACAGCAGCCACTGCCGCGAATTTGCCTCCTACCAAACATGGCTTGCCGAGCGCAACGAAGCGCGTTACCAAAGCACCGCCGCGCACGGGCAAGGCTACGATGCCAAAAACATGATGCACACCTTCCGCCTACTGCAAACCGCCCGCGACATCGCGCTTTATGGCGAAATTCGCGTATGGCGAGAAAACCGCGAAGAGCTGCTGGCGATTAAACGCGGCGCATTTGCCTACGAAGAGCTGCTGGTGCAAGCAGAAGAACTGATGGCAGAAATTGATACCTTATTCACCAACAACGCTTTCAGGCTGCCTGAAACGACAAACCGCGAAGCCGCGATTGCCGCACTGATTAAGGTACGAGAAAAACTATACGGCTGAATAACACAGCCCAAAGGCAGCCTGAAACCCAGCCCCACGGTTTTCAGGCTGCCCTTCTTTCGTTTAAAATACGCCATTTTTTCACGCCGTTAAAACCATGTTTGACCACGCCCAAAACACACTTAACCTCGCCCAATACGCCGAACGCGCCTACCTAGAATACGCCATGAGCGTGGTCAAAGGGCGCGCCCTGCCCGCCGTGCAAGATGGGCAAAAACCTGTGCAACGGCGCATTCTGTTCGCCATGAAAGACATGGGCTTAACCCACGGCGCAAAGCCCGTTAAATCTGCCCGCGTGGTCGGCGAGATTTTGGGCAAATATCATCCACATGGCGACAGCTCCGCCTACGAAGCCATGGTGCGCATGGCGCAAGATTTCACGCTGCGCTATCCGCTGATTGACGGCATTGGCAATTTTGGCTCGCGCGATGGCGATGGCGCGGCGGCGATGCGCTACACCGAAGCGCGTTTAACCCCGCTTGCCGAGCTGCTATTAAGCGAAATCAACCAAGGCACGGTGGACTTTATCCCCAACTACGACGGCGCGTTTGAAGAACCCGAATCGCTGCCCGCGCGGCTGCCAATGGTGCTGCTCAACGGCGCAAGCGGCATCGCCGTGGGCATGGCAACCGAAATTCCATCACATAATCTCAACGAAGTGGCGCAAGCGGCGGTGGCGTTGCTGAAAAATCCCGCGCTCACCACCGCCGATTTGCAGCACCACATCCCCGCGCCCGATTTTGCAGGTGGCGCGCACATCATCACCCCCGCCAAAGACATCGCACAAATTTACGAAACAGGCAAAGGCAGCATCCGCGTGCGCGCGCGTTATGACGTGGAAAAGCTGGCGCGTGGACAATGGCGCGTGGTTGTAAGCGAATTGCCGCCCAACACTTCCGCCGCCAAAATCTTGGCAGAAATTGAAGAGCAAACCAATCCCAAGCCCAAAGCAGGCAAAAAACAGCTTAACCAAGACCAGCTCAACACCAAAAAGCTGATGCTGGATTTACTGGAAAAAGTGCGCGATGAAAGCGATGGCGAACACCCTGTTCGCCTTGTGTTTGAGCCAAAATCCAGCCGAATGCAGCCTGAAACGTTTATCAACACGCTGATGGCGCAAACCAGCATGGAAGGCAATGTTTCCGTTAATTTGGTGATGATGGGGCTGGACAATCGCCCCGCGCAAAAAAACCTGAAAACCATTTTGCAAGAATGGCTGGACTACCGCACCGCCACGGTAACGCGCCGCTTGCAGCACCGCTTGGATGCCGTAGAAAAGCGCATTCATATTTTAGACGGGCGCATGATTGCGTTTTTAAACATAGACCAAGTAATTCGCGTTATCCGTGAGGCAGACGAGCCCAAGCCCGAATTGATGGCGGCGTTTCAGCTTACCGAAATCCAAGCCGAAGATATTTTAGAAATCCGCCTGCGCCAGTTAGCAAGATTAGAAGGCATCAAAATTGAACGCGAACTCAACGAGTTGCGCGAAGAAGCAGGCAGCCTGAAAACGCTGTTGGGCGATGAAAACGAAAAGCGCAAGCTCATCATCAAAGAAATCCAAGCCGATGCCAAACAGTTTGGCGATGCACGGCGCACGCTGGTTGCCGCCGCCGAACGCGCCACGCTCACGCAAACCACCGCCGATGAACCGATAACACTAATCCTGTCGCAACAAGGCTGGCTACGCGCCCGCGCAGGGCATGGCGTGGATGCCGCGCAAATTGCATTTAAAGAAGGCGATGCCTTGCAGCAAGTGCTGGAAACGCGCACCGTGCAGCCTGTGGTGGTGTGGGATTCGCATGGGCGCAGCTACACGCTGGATGCCGCCGAAATCCCCAAAGGGCGCGGCGATGGCGTGCCGATTGGCTCGCTGATTGAATTGCCCAGCCAAGCCAGCGTGGTTGCGCTGTTGGCGGGCGCGGCGGATGATTATTATCTGCTTTCAGGCTGCCACGGCTATGGCTTTATCGCCAAGCTGGAAGACTTGTTCACGCGGCAAAAAGCAGGCAAAGCCGTGCTCACTTTGGATGAGCGCGAAACCGCCCTGCCGCCCGTTCGCATTGCGAATGATTGGCTGATTGCGCCCGATAGCCGCATCGTGCTGGTGAGCGCAAACAAACGTCTGCTCGCCTTCCCTGTGAGCGAGATGAAAATCATGGCAAAAGGGCGTGGCCTGCAATTGATGAAGCTGGCAGACGGCGACACGCTTGCCATCGCCACCGCGCTCAACAGCGAGCAATATTCGCTGCGCATTATTGGCAAGCGCAACGCCATCAGCCAAGAAACCCTGCGCATCGCCGACATCGCAGGCAAACGCGCTGGCAAAGGCAAGCTGCTGGATATTTCAGGCAGCCTGAAAGCGATTGAAGCGCGGTAGGCAGCCTGAAAAACCATTCCCAGCATATTTGCCAAGACTTTCAAACATGAAACAGCTTTTCCATATTATTGACAACACACTTTTAGCCTTTGAACCGATTAACAACGAAGACTGGCACATCGTCTCCGATGCAACGGAAATGGAAAAATATCTATACAGCCAAACAGAAGTGGAAACCTGCTGGCTGGATTTGCGACAAGAGCATTCTTTGATTTTTAAATTAACCACGCGAGAACAGCGAGATTATTGGGATAAAGAGATTGTGCCCATCATATTGGCTCGCTTAAAAGAAGTGGACTACATGGAATACGCCAACGATATTGAAGCCGATTTATTCAACTGCCACCTGAATATCCAGCACATCCAAAAACATCCGCTATGGAACGCTGTTTTTAAAGCATACAAAAAAGGCAGCTTTCCTTGTGGCTGGCTGGGTGATTATCCCCGCGGCAAATTGGTGGTGTTCAACCCCAACAGCCATCACACATCCAACTAACCACCCTTTTAAGGCAGCCTGAAAACGGCAATACAAACGCAACCGCCCATCAACATAGGCAGCCTGAAAAACCATTCCCCCCGAAAGCCCCGCTATGGCATTTAACGAAAAAGACATCGGCATCATCGACGACTGGGACGAGCAAAGCAAACGCGTGATCAATATGATCAACATCGCAAGGATTTCCATCCTAATCTCCTTGCTCATCTTTCTCGCCATCATCCACAACATCCGCGGCACGGCGCAAACGCTCTCCACCTACGCCCCTTTGGTAAACAACGAAGGCTGGCTGCAAATTTGGTGTACCGTTTACGGCGCAGTCATCATGGTTAGCCTTGGCAACCCCAAATGGCAGATGCAACACAAAACCCATGCCCTGCCCAACGCCAGCGCCGTGTTTGACATCACCATGATGGGCATTCTCACCGCGCTAGCTGGCGGCGTATCCTCAGGCTTTGGCATCCTTGCCCTGCCCTTTCTCGCCACCGCATGTATTCTCAGCTATGGGCGCTATCCCCTGCTTTATGGCAGCTATGCCGCCTTGCTGATTGTGTGCGACATCATGTGGAAATTCTATCCATTTAACATGGATACCATCCGCGGCAATCTCTCGCTGCTCACAGGGCAAATCCTGCTGATGGCCGCCTGCTACATCGTCCCCTTGCTTACTTCATTTTCTGCGCGCTATCTCGTTACCGCCGATGATTCCATCCGCACCCACCGCACCGCCTTTGAGCGACTGAGTACCTTAAACAAAATCGTGCTCAACCGAATTCAAGAAGCCGTAATCGTGGTGGATCAAGATTGCCTTGTGTGGACGCACAATCGCCAAGCCAAACAATATTTCTCCGAGCTAGAAAGCAACGAAATCGCCCCATTTTTGAGCGGCTTAGTGAAAACATGGCGGCTCAAACCCGAAGAATCCTTCTCCAATCTCTCGCCGATTAACTCCACGCTGATGTATGTTCGCGCCATCCCCATCATTCAGGAAGACACCGAACTGCTGATGCTGTTTGCCCGCGCCGAACGTGAACGCCAAGCCGAAGCGCAAACGCTGAAACTCACCGCGCTTGGCTTGCTCACTGCCAATCTGGCGCACGAAATCCGCAACCCCCTATCCGCCATGCGCCAAGCCAGTGGGCTAATCCACGAAACCGCCGAAGAAGACCAAAACCCGATATACAACAAACTCAGCGACATCATAGAAAAAAACATCAGCCGCATAGACAAAATGCTGGAAGAAATCACCTCGCTCAACCGCAGCGACCGCATTGAAACCAAAGGCATCCACCTTACCCAATTCTGGCTCAACTTCACCCAAGAGTTTTATCTCACCAACCCCGATGCCAAAAACTGCCTGCGCCTTGATGTGCCCAATGGTTCCAGCTTTATCGCCCTTTTTGACGCTGCCCATTTGCAACAAATCATGTGGAACCTTTGCAACAACGCATGGCGGCATTGCCGCAAAGAAAAAGGCAGCATCGTGGTGAGCCTGCGCGTGTTTGGCAAAAACAACATCAGCCTGCGCGTGTGGGACGATGGGCCGGGCGTATCCGAAACCATCCGCGAGCATTTATTTGAACCCTTCAACACATCCGAAGCCGAAGGCACAGGCTTGGGACTATACGTCGCCCGCGAGCTCGCCCACGCCAACAACGGCGATCTCTGCTATGTGCCACACGCCAAATCCTTTGAACTAATCCTACCGAGAGCCCCCAAATGAGTACAAACCTAAACCGCCCCGTATTAGTTGTTGATGACGAAGCCGACATCCGCGATTTAATGGAAATGACCCTGATGAAAATGGGTTTGCACGTTGATACCGCCGAAGGCGTGCGCGCTGCATTAAGCAAGCTGGACAGCAAAAAATATTCGCTCGTGCTCACCGATATGCGTATGCCCGATGGCTCGGGCTTGGAAGTGGTGCAACACATCAACCAACAGCAGCTGGATGTGCCCGTTGCCGTGATTACTGCTTTTGGCAGCGCCGACCAAGCCGTGCAAGCGTTGAAAGAAGGCGCGTTTGACTATCTGCAAAAACCCATCACGCTGGCGCAACTGCGCACGCTGGTTAAATCTGCCATCAAAGTGCAAGAAGACAACAGCATGCCGCCTGCCGCGCCCAAAGCCGCTGCCGAACTCGTGGCACAGACCGCACCGCCCAAAGCCGAGCCTGTTATCCTTGATAACCCTGCCAAAGATGATTTTCAGGCTGCCTCAACGCCCCCAAGCAATCCCATTGCGCAACAGCCCGAGCCTATAAGGCAGCCTGAAAAAGCCGTTGCCAGCAAAGCCGCTATTCCTGTCAACGAAAACCCGCTCAAAATGGAAGCCGACCTGCCGCGCCTGCTTGGCTCATCCCCCCAAATTGAAACCGTGCGCGGCTTAATCCGCAAACTCGCCCCTGCCAATGTGCCCGTTTACATTTCAGGCGAAAGCGGCTCGGGTAAAGAACAAGCCGCGCGCAGCATCCACGAACTCTCGCCGCGCAAAGACGGCCCGTTCATCGCCGTCAACTGCGGTGCCATCCCCGAAAACCTGATGGAAAGCGAATTTTTCGGCTACAAAAAAGGCAGCTTCACAGGCGCAGACCAAGACCGTCTCGGCTTCTTTCAACACGCCCACGGCGGCACCTTATTTTTGGATGAAGTCGCCGACCTGCCACTTGCCATGCAAGTCAAACTCTTGCGCGCCATCCAAGAAAAAGCCGTGCGCCGCATTGGCGATGCGCAAGAAGTGAAAGTGGACGTGCGCATCATCTCCGCCACCCACAAAAATCTCCCCGCGCTGGTAGAAAGCGGTGCCTTCCGCCAAGACTTGTTCTACCGCCTTAACGTGGTAACGCTGCACATGCCCGCCCTGCGCGAAATGCACGAAGACCTCGCCAACCTTATCGCCCATCTCTTGCGCAAACACCACAGCGGCGACATCAACATGACCCCCGCCGCGCGCGAAGCCCTGCTGCGCTACAACTACCCCGGCAACTTCCGCGAACTGGAAAACATCCTAGAACGCGCCGTCGCCCTCGCCAGCAACCACACCATTGACGTAAGTGATTTGCAAATCACCACCGACCCACTCGGCGGCGGCAGCGCAGCCGTAGAACTGGAAGGCACCAGCCAACACCAAGTCATCAGCGGCTTGCCCAACTTCCAAATGGGCACCACCCAAATCCAAGATTATCTGGACGACATTGAACGCCAAATTTTGGAATACGCCCTGCGTCTCACCCAAGGCAACCGCACACAAGCCGCCAAAACACTCGGCATCAGCTTCCGCTCCATGCGCTATCGCCTAGAACGGCTAAACATTGACATCGCCACCTAAACTTTTTCAGGCTGTCTATGCTCATCAACAATAGGCAGCCTGAAAATCAAACAAACAAAAAACCGATGATTCCTTTCAATCATCGGTTTTTTCATGGCAACAAATCAATCCGCAATCACATCATCCGCATTTTCCGCCAGCAGCACACGCAATTTCTGCATCGCTTTGGCTTCAATCTGGCGGATGCGCTCGGCGGAAACACCAAATTCAGCCGCCAATTCATGCAGCGTTAAGCCGCCATCATCTTGCAACCAGCGCGTTTCCACAATGCGGCGACTGCGCTCATCCAACTGCGCCAGCGCATTGCGCAGCCCTTCTGTTTGCAAAGCATAATGCGCTTTTTTTGCCAACTGCTGGCTCGGCTCGCTTTGCGCATCGCTCAACCAATCAATCGGCGCAAAATTATTGTCGTCATCATCGCTATTGTCTGCCAACAAAGCCACATCATTGCCCGTCATGCGTTGTTCCATCTCCAAAACATCAGAGAGTTTCACGCCCAAATCATCGGCAATATCCTGCGCCTCTTTTGGGCTTAGCGCGCTCAAACTTTTGCGCATACTGCGCAAATTAAAAAACAATTTGCGTTGCGGCTTAGTAGTTGCAATGCGAACCAAACGCCAATTGCGCAAAATAAATTCGTGAATCTCCGCCTTAATCCAATGCACCGCAAACGAAAACAACCGCGCGCCATGCGTCGGCTCAAAACGTTTCACCGCCTTCATCAAGCCCACATTGCCCTCTTGAATCAAATCCGCCTGATTCAAACCATAGCCATCATAACCACGCGCAATAGAAACCACCACGCGCAAATGCGACAAAATCAGCTTTTTCGCCGCTTCCAAATCGCCGCGCAATTGCCGTTGCGCCAGCGAAGTCTCCTCTTCTAACGTGAGCATAGGAATATTGTTTACTGTATGAATATATTGTTCCAAGCTGCCATGCCCACTTGGAACAGATAGCGCAAAATCATGGTTCATTGAACTCTTTTCCCTTTCTCAAATCGTGCTTATTTACTGGGCGAATTATACGCCAATTTGATATAGATTAAATTTTTAAATCGTTAAACCGCGTAAAGAACAAAACCTTAATCATGCCAACCGATTTTCAGGCTGCCTCAACGCCGTTGCCTGAAAAACGCCTGTAATTGCTGCTTTGCCTCATCTGCTAACACCCCGCCCAATAGCGCAGTATGGCTATTTAATTGCTTGTTTTCAAAAAGATTGATGATACTGCCCGCCGCCCCAGTTTTCGGCTCAGGCGCAGCAAAAACCACCCGCGCCACCCGCGCCTGAATCATGGCACTCGCGCACATCGCGCACGGCTCCAACGACACATACACATCGCATTCATTCAGCCGATAATTGCCCAGCGCCTGCCCTGCCGCTGCCAAAGCCGGAATCTCCGCATGATGGCTGATATTACAATCCAACACACAACGATTATGCGCCCGCGCAATGATTTCCCCCCGATGCACCACAACCGCACCAACAGGCACTTCCCTCAATTTCGCCGCTTCGGCAGCCTGAAACAGCGCAGCACGCATCAAGCGTTCCATCTCGCTTTGCGGTGGAAACAGCGCAACAGGCGGCATTTCACGCAGCTGCCGTTCCCAATATTCGCGCTCCGATTCCGCAAGCTGCTGCACCGTTTTCAGGCTGCCTAACGCCACCAATTGCCAAAACACACTTTTGGTTACACTCAAACCTAGCTGCTTCAACAACAAAAAAGCACGACAAGGATTCATTGCTTGCACATCTTGAACCGTATGCACATTCAACTTGGCTAATGCTTGGATAACTTTGGGCGCGAGCGGTGGCGTAGTCAGCTTCATCAAAGGCAGCCTAAAAACAAAAACAAGGAAACCTGCCAAACAGATTTCCTTGTTTTCTCATTCAAATTAAGCCAAAGCAGCTTTCGCTTTTTCAACCAATTGAGCAAAGGCAGCTTTATCAAATACAGCCAAATCAGCCAATACTTTGCGATCCAATTCAATGGCAGCACGTTTCAAGCCATTCATGAATTTGCTGTATGACAAGCCGTTCAAGCGAGCTGCTGCATTGATACGCGCAATCCACAATTGACGGAATTGGCGTTTGCGCTGGCGACGGTCACGATAAGCGTATTGACCAGCTTTCATCACCGCCTGTTTGGCGATGCGATAGACATTTTTGCGACGACCACGATAGCCTTTGGCTAACGCAATCACTTTTTTATGACGAGCACGAGCGGTAACACCGCGTTTTACGCGTGGCATAGTTTAACTCCTTTAAGCGTAAGGTAACATTTTAGCAACGGAAGCCATATCGCGTTCGTTCACCATAGCGGTGCCACGCAATTGGCGTTTAGTTTTAGTGGTTTTTTTGGTCAGGATATGACTTTTAAACGCATGACCGCGTTTTACACCACCGTTACCCAGTACTTTAAAGCGTTTTTTC
>CAUQQW010000021.1:0-23357 GCA_963520365.1 uncultured Kingella sp. | reverse complement strand
GATTGCAGGACTGGTTAATGCGATGGGATGAATATTTTCGCAAGAGGTCTAATATTAGCGCAGCAAAGGCAGCCTGAAAACAAAACGGCAATCGCGCATCAAATCATCGTGTTCTCAGAATGTTCACATTAAACCGCCCTGCCCCATCCGCGCCAATTAAGCAAAATAAAACATCGCCTTGGCTAAAAACACAATGCACACCATTTGCGTAAACACCGCCGCATGAATGTATTTTGACCAACCCACCGTCAGCGTGTGGGTTTTCATTTTGTAAACCGCGATAACGAAGTGCGCCAGAATGCCAAAGGCAAACAAAATTTTCAGCGTGAGCATGGTGGCAAAGCCGCCCGAAAACGGATGGCGCAACACGCTGGCATAGCGGTGCAGCATGGTTAGCCCAGACAAAAACACGCCGCTCACCACCCACGGCATCACGCGCACGGCGCGATACGACAAGGCGCGCTCCACTTCGCGGCGGGCATCGCGCGACACGCGTTTGCTGTGCATCACGCTCAGCACCAGCGCTTCAAAAAACACGCCGCCAACAAATGTGATGGCGCAATAAAGATGGATGATGTGGGCATAGGGATAAAGGGCAGACATGGGATTCCTTTGATGCAGCCTGAAACGGCTGGGCAAGCGGTTGATGCTTTGTGCGCCTGTTGCAAATTCAATGACCAGTTGGCAAGACGATAGTTTGAAAACATCGCGCGGCGCAATTTTCAGGCTGCCTCAACCACTCAGGCAGCCTGAAAACCTTTATGCCGCTTCTTTTGCCAACGCCACTTTCGCATCGTTCATTTCAAACACCACCTTCTGCGCTTCGTTGTCCCAATCAATCGCTACGCTGCCGCCGTTTGCCAGCTTGCCGAATAACAATTCATCGGCAAGGGCTTGGCGGATTTCACTTTGAATCAAGCGTTGCATTGGGCGCGCGCCCATTTGCGGGTCAAAGCCTTTGGCGGCAAGGTGTTCGCGCAACGCGCCGCCAAAGGTGGCGGAAACGTTTTTCGCGGCAAGCTGTTCGCCCAGTTGGGCAAGGAATTTATCCGCCACGCGCAGGATGATTTCAGGCGTAAGCGGCGCAAACGGCACAATGGCATCCAAGCGGTTGCGAAACTCGGGCGTAAAGGTTTTTTTGATGGCTTCCATTTCGTCGCCGCGCTCGTGCTTGCCGGTAAAGCCGAAATTAGCGCGGTTGAGATTTTGCGCGCCCGCGTTGGTGGTCATGATGATGATGACGTTGCGGAAATCCGCGCTTTTGCCCGTGTTGTCGGTGAGCCTGCCTGCATCCATCACTTGCAGGAACACGTTGTAAATATCGGGATGGGCTTTTTCCATTTCGTCCAACAGCAGCACGCAATGCGGATGTTTGTTGATGGCTTCGGTGAGCAAGCCGCCTTGGTCAAAGCCCACATAGCCAGGGGGCGCGCCAATAAATCGGGTTACGGCAAACGGCTCGGAATATTCCGACATATCAAAGCGTTGCAGCGTGATGCCCAGCGCGTTGGCAAGCTGGCGCGCCACTTCGGTTTTGCCTACGCCTGTGCTGCCTGAAAACAAAAAGCTGCCAATCGGTTTTTCAGGCTGCCCCAAGCCCGAGCGAGCGAGCTTGATGGCGGTGGTAATCAAATCAATCGCTTCGTCTTGCCCGAACACTTTGGCTTTGAGCGTGTCGGCAAGGTGGCGCAGCACGGTTTTGTCGTCGTGCGACACGGTGGTTTCGGGAATGCGGGCGATTTTGGCGATGATGCGTTCAATCTCGTTTTTGCCGATTTCTTCTTGGCGGTTTTCAGGCTGCGCGATGCGTTGGGCTGCGCCTGCTTCGTCAATAATATCAATGGCTTTATCGGGCAAGAAACGCTCGTTGATGTATTTTGCCGATAGCTCTGCGGCAGCCTGAAAAGCATCATCGGTGTAATGCACGTTATGATGCGCTTCAAACATGGGCTTCAAGCCTTGCAAAATTTGTACCGTTTCGGAAACGCTGGGCTCGCCAATGTCAATTTTTTGGAAACGGCGGTTGAGCGCGTGGTCTTTGGCAAACACGGTGCGGTATTCGTCGTACGTTGTTGCGCCAATGCAGCGCAGCTGCCCTTTTGCCAACGCTGGTTTGAGCAGGTTGGACGCATCCATCACGCTGCCTTGCGTGCTGCCCGCGCCTATCATGGTGTGGATTTCGTCAATAAACAGCAGCGCGTGGGGCACAGCGGCTAACGCTTTTAACACCGCTTTCACCCGCGCTTCAAAATCGCCGCGATATTTTGCCCCCGCCAGCAATGCGCCCATATCCAGCGAATACACTTGCGCCTTTGCCAACACTTCGGGCACTTGGTTTTGCTCAATTAAATACGCCAAACCTTCTGCCAGCGCGGTTTTGCCCACGCCCGCTTCGCCCACGAGCAAAGGATTGTTTTTGCGGCGGCGGCACAGCACTTGCAGCATCCGTTCCATTTCCGCCGCCCGCCCAATCAGCGGGTCAATGCGCTCGGCTTTCACTTCGGCGTTCAGATGGATGGTGTAGGCTTCCAGCGGATTATCGGCAAGATTGTTGTCGTCATCATCATCGCGCGAATGCGACGGCGAACCCGAATTCAGGCTGCCTGAACGATGCGAGAAATAGCGCAACAAATCAATGCGTTTAACCGAATGCAGTTGCAAGAAATACGCCGCAGGGCTGTCGTCTTCTTCCAACAGCGCAATCAGCACATCCTCGGGCAACACCTTATCCTGCGACGAATGCTGCACATGAATCATCGCCCGCTGAATCACGCGCTGAAAGCCCACCGTGGGCTGCGGCTCGTGCGTGGCTTGGTCGGCGGGGTAAACAGGCGTGTTTTCATCAATGCTCTCTTGCAGTTGCACCACCAACAGCGCGGTTTCCACGCCGCAATGCTGCAACGCCGCATTCACATCGGTTGAACCTTGCACAATCGCCAACAGCAAATGCTCCAAGCCCACCATTTCATGCCGCGCGTTTTTGGCGTTGGTGTATAAATCTTGCAAAATCAGTTCAAGTTCTTTTGAAATCATAGAGACACTTCCTCAATCGTACACATCAGCGGATGCCCTGCTTCTTCGGCAAGCCGCATCACTTGTTGTTGCTTGGTTTCGGCGATGTCGCGCGTGTAAACACCGCATAAGCCTTTGCCATGATGGTGGACTTCAAACATGATGCTCACAGCGCGGCTTTCAGGCAGCCTGAAAACTTCTTGCAGCACATCCACCACAAAATCCATCGGCGTGTAATGATCGTTTAACAGAAAAACGCCGTATTTTTTCGGCGGCGCCAGTTGGGTTTTTTGCGATTGGTGCGTGGTTTGCGATAGGCTCATATTTTCGTTTCTGTTGTATTTTTTGTTATTTTAATGAAAAAGTTTGTCTTTGCCTAAACAAAACTTGACGCTTCTGGTTAAAGTGAGTAAAACGTCAAACAGCATTTAGGGTGCGTTCAGAACCGTTTTTCGCAGAGAACTACTTTTAAACTTGCCCTGATTGCTTTTTGTTTATTAATTTTTGTAAGAAAGTAGCATTTATGGCAACTGGTACAGTTAAATGGTTTAACGACGCTAAAGGTTTTGGTTTTATTACTCCTGATGAAGGCGGCGAAGATTTGTTCGCTCACTTCTCTGCGATTAACATGGAAGGCTTCAAAACATTGAAAGAAGGTCAAAAAGTTTCTTTTGATGTAACCACTGGCCCAAAAGGCAAACAAGCCGCGAACATCCAAGGCGCGTAATCGCGTTTAACCCGCTTAACGGATAACACAAAGCAGATGACTCACAAGTTATCTGCTTTTTTCATGGGCGTTTTTTGTAAACAATTGTTTGGCGCGGTTTTGCGGTTTTCAGGCTGCCTTGAATGGTATTCGCATGGGCGCGGTTGTTTATTCTGTAATCGCTAAGGCAGCCTGAAAGCGAGTTTACGAGCTTCTGCGCAGCTAAAACGGGTATTGCCGATTTAAGCTATAATTCTATTTTCAACAATATTTTTATTTTTATGATTGTTAAACGTTTTTTGGCTGTTTTGGTTATTCTGTTGCTCATTGGCGGCGCGTATGCCGCTTTATTGTTTGCGCCTAAAAACAACGGCGCGCCTTATCGCTTGGTGGTGGAAAAGGGGCAAGGCATTTCGGCGGTGGGGCGCAAATTGGCAGCGGACGACAAGATTTACAGCCGCTATGTGTTGCTATCGGCGGCATACGCGCTGGGCGTGCACGATAAGCTCACCAGCGGCAGCTATCGCTTTAATGGGCGCGTTTCCAGCTGGGAGATTTTGCAGCATTTGCGCAAAAACAGCCCTGATTTGGTTTCGGTGCAGATTGTTGAAGGGATGCGGTTTAGCCAGATGCGCCGCGTGGTGAATCAGGCGGAGAATATTCGGCACGATACGCGCGCGTTGAGCGATGCGGAATTGTTGAAAAAAATTGACCCCAATGCGATGTCGGATAACCCCGAAGGGCTGTTTTTCCCTGATAGCTATGAGATTGCGGCGGAAAGCAGCGATATTCAGATTTTTCAGGCTGCCTATAAGGCGATGCAGCGCGAGTTGAACAAGGCTTGGGATGGTAAACAAGCGGGGCTGCCGTATCAAAAGCCTTATGATTTGCTGATTATGGCGAGCTTGGTGGAAAAGGAAACGGGGCATGAAAACGATAGGGGCAATGTGGCGGCGGTGTTTCGCAATCGTTTGGCGAAGGGGATGCGCTTGCAAACCGACCCTACGGTGATTTATGGCATGGGCGACGCGTATCAAGGCAAGATTCGCAAGGCGGATTTGCAGCGCGATACGCCGTATAACACCTACACGCGCGATGGCTTACCGCCCACACCGATTGCGCTACCCAGTCGCGCGGCGTTGCAAGCGGCGGCAAACCCTGCCGATAGCGATTATTTGTATTTCGTTTCGCGCATGGATAACACGGGGCGCAGCCAGTTTAGCCATACGCTGGATGAGCATAACGCGGCGGTGCGCAAGTATATTTTGAAGAAGAAATAAGCGTTTCAGGCTGCCCTATTGCCAGCGGCAGCCTGAAAGGTTTGTGCTAAAATCGCGCGTTTTTCACACACCACTTTAAGGATTAAATATGTTGTTTCCAGAACAAGTTAAAGAGCTGATTGCCCAAGTTACCCCTTGCGAATTGATTGAAGTGGAAGGCGATGGGCATCATTTTTTTGCCAAGATTGTATCGGCTTCGTTTGAAGGCAAAGCGCGCTTGGCACGCCATCGTTTGATTAAAGATGGCTTGGCAGAAAAGCTGGCGAGCAATGAATTGCACGCGTTGTCTATCACCGTTGCAGCAACGCCTGCCGAATGGGCGGCAAAACAAGCATAAAACCAAACTAATCAAGGCAGCCTGAAAACAAGTTCAGATGCACGTTTTAGCTTCGCTGAAACTCGCTTCGCTCGTTTTCAGGCTGCCTTTTTGTTGATTGGTTTAACGCGCTGGCTCGTTATTGTTTGCGCGCAAATCAACCAATTCCGTGCCAGCCAGCCAATCGTACAAAAATTGTTTGCGCGGATTAAACTGGGCAAACCCCCACGGCAATATCCACCAAAACAGCGCGGCGATGGTGGCGTTTTTGCCATGCCAACCCAAATGCTGCAAGGCGGCGTATGCCAGCAAGGGGATAAACACCAGCAGCACGCACGCCCAAGCAAAGCGCAGCAGCAATTGCTTTTTGCTAGGGCGATTGCCCGCTAGGTTGATTAACCCGATTTGCCACACGCGCATCGGCAGCGTTTGCCCTTCGCGCTGCCAGTTCAGGCGAAAATATTGCCACCACGCCAGCAGAAAAACGATGCTGGTAAGCAGGGGAACGATGGGCGCGAGCGCGGGCGCGCTGCGGCTGATTACGGTGTTGATGATGCCAGCAACAATGCCCGCGAGTATGGTTACCGAGCCAATCAGCAGGCTTTCATACAGCAAGGCGGCGAAGCGGCGTTTAAGCGAAACGATGGGGCGCATGGGGTTTCCTATGGCGTGAGTATGACGATTGATGCAGCCTGAAAACCGCGCAACGGCGTTGCGAAGCGAATGAGCGCGGCAGGTTTTATCCGCCCTGCCCTTTTCAGGCTGCCTTTGGGATGGTGGATTAGTGGTCTTTTTCCGCCAATGCAAAATGCTGTTGCACGGCTTGGATGGCTTGGGCTTGATAGCCGCTGGCAAAGGGGTCTAACACCGTATCGGCAGGGATTTTGCGCAGCCAAGTGAGCTGGCGTTTGGCGAGCTGGCGCGTGGCGGCTTGCCCTTGTTCAACAAATTGGGCGAAGCGGGTTGCGCCATCCAAATGCTGCCACGCTTGGCGGTAGCCCACGCAGCGGATGCTGGGCATATCGGGATGCAGCGCGGGATAAAGCTGGCGAAGCTGGCGCACTTCTTCTAAAAAACCGTTGTCTATCATACTGTTAAAACGTTGGTTGATTTGCGCGTGCAGCAGGCTGCGATCGGCGGGAATCAGCGCAAGCGTGTGCAAATCCAGCGGCGCGGCGGCGGTGGCGTGTTCGGCAAGATGCTGGCTCATGGGCTTGCCTGTTAGTTGATAGATTTCCAAAGCGCGTTCAATGCGCTGGCTGTCGTTAGGTTTTAGGCGAGCGGCGGTTGCAGGGTCTAGGCGTTGTAATTCGTTGTATAAAAAGGATAAACCATACTCGGCTTTGCGCGCTTGCAGCTGGGCGCGGATGGCGGGGCTGGCTTCGGGCAAGTCGTTTAAGCCTTGCGTGAGCGCGTGGTAATACATCATGGTGCCGCCCACAATCAGCGGCAGGCGTTGGCGGGCGTGGATTTCGCTAACCAGCCGCGTGCAATCGCGCACAAAATCGGCGGCGCTGTATGCCTGCAAGGGGCTGATGATGTTGATGAGATGGTGCGGCACGGCAGCAAGCTCGGCAGCGCTGGGCTTGGCGGTGCCGATGTTCATGTCGCGGTAAATAAGGGCGCTGTCTAGGCTAATGATTTCGCAGGGGAATTTTTCTGCAATGGCAAGCGCAAGGGCGGTTTTGCCGCTGGCGGTTGCGCCGAGTATGGCGAAGGCTTTGGGATGGGGCATGGCGGTTTTCGGGAACGCGCGTAAACAAAAATGCGCGGATTATACGGGCTTTCAGGCTGCCTTTGGGGGAATGGATGCGGCAGCCTGAAAACGGTTTTTCGCATAGCAACAAGGCGGTAAACAACGCGCAAGGGCGTTCGCTCAATAAGGTTGGCGCGGCTGGGCGGCGTGGCTGGCAATGAAGTTTCGTTAAATTTCAAAAACAAAGGGTGCGCTGGGTAAATTGATGTAATACTATAACAAGATTTTGTGTATAATCGCCTGCGTTGTTGGTCTTAACTTTTGTTTACACGATTTTTAAGAAGGAGAAATTTATGCGCCAGCGTGTGATCAAATCTACTGCCCTTGCCGTTGCTTTAATGTTTTCAGGCTGCCTTTGGGCAGAAGCGTTGCCTGTGGTTACCAGTTTTAGCATTTTGGGCGATGTTGCCCAGCAAATTGGCGGCGAGCGGGTGCGCGTTACCAGCTTGGTGGGGGCGGATCAAGACGCGCACGCCTATCAGCTAACGGGCGGCGATGTGAAAAAAATTGCGGCGGCAAAATTGGTGTTGCTCAATGGCTTGGGCTTGGAAAGCGGCGATGTGCTGCGAGCGGTAAAGCAAAGCAAGGTGGCGTATGCAGAAGCCACGCAGGGCATTTCGCCGATTAAGGCGGAAGAAGAGCATCACCATCATCACGACCACGCGGGGCATAGCCACGACCACGGCGAATTTGATCCGCACGTTTGGGGCGACCCTGTGTTGATGCAAAAATATGCGGAAAACGTTGCCAAGGCGTTGATTAAAGCCGACCCTGCGGGCGCAAGCTATTATCAGGCGCGCTTTAAAAGCTATTCGGCAGAATTGGTACAATTGGATGGCTATGCGCGCCAGCAGTTCAACAGCATCCCACTCGACAAGCGCAAGGTGCTCACGGGGCATGATGCGTTTAACTATCTGGCAAAACGCTATGGCATTACCTTTCTTGCGCCGCAAGGGGTAAGCACGGAAGGCGAAGCATCGGCGAAAACTGTTGCCGCGATTATTCGCCAAATCAAGCAGCAAGGCGTGAAAGCGGTGTTCACCGAGAATATTAAAGATGGACGCATGGTGCAGCGCATCGCGCAGGAAACGGGCGTGAAAGTGGGCGGTGTGCTGTATTCGGATGCGCTGTCCAAAGGCGCGCCTGCGAAAACGTATGCCGATATGTTTCGCTACAACGTGAAAACGATGGTGGGCGCGATGAAGTAATCAAACATCTGCGCCAAACGGTTTTCAGGCTGCCTATTGCGAATCTACAAACAGGAGAATGGTTTAAGCTGTTGTCTGACGTTAAACCGCATAGAGAGAAACAAGCGCACAAAAGGCAGCCTGAAAATGAAAAACCTGTATTCCGCTGGGGATACAGGTTTTTCTTTGTGCTTGGATGGTGCAAACTGGTTTTCAGGCTGCCGCAATCTTCGCCGCCGCAGGCAAAAAGCATTCCAGCAAATCCAGCTTGTCGCCATTGCAATCAAACACCGAACGCCGCGCCAGCAGATAAGGCGGCGCAAGGGCAAACTGCAATGGGCTGCGCACCAACTGCGGTAGGCAGCCTGAAAACAGTATCTGCCCCAGCGGCGTGGTGCCGCAATCCAGCCATTTGCGCCAAGCCGAATCCAGCGCACACGCGCTTTGCGCCTGCACCACCGCCACGCCATCCAGCAGCAAAGTAACGCGGCGGGCAAACTGCTTTTGCGGCAGCCTGAAAACGCCTGCGCCGCCCTGCGTTTCGCCCAGCTCATCCAGTTGCACGGCAAAATCACCCCGTTGCGACAGCGCCGCCGTGAGCGATTGTGCGGTTGCCAAATCAGGCGCAACAAGGCAATCGGGCAAATTCGGTTGCCAAGCGATCACGCGCCTATCTCGCTTTCAGGCAGCCTTAAAAACGTCTCGCGATAATATTTCAGCTCTTCAATGCTTTCCAAAATATCGTCCAACGCCTTGTGCGAGCCTTTTTTCACCACGCCTTTGTAAACAGCGGGATGCCAGCGCCGCGCCAATTCTTTGAGCGTGGAAACGTCCAAATTGCGGTAGTGGAAATAGGCTTCCAAGCGCGGCATATATTTCACCATAAAGCGGCGGTCTTGATGGATGGTGTTGCCGCACATCGGCGTGGCGTTGGCGGGCAGCCATGCGCTCATAAAATCCAGCAGCTTTTGCTCCACATCCGCTTCGGTGTAATGCGATGCTTTCACCCGCGCGGTTAAGCCCGTGCGCCCGTGTGTGGTGGTGCACCATTCGTCCATGTTGTCCATAATTTCATCGCTTTGATGAATGGCAAACACTTCCGATTGCGCCAGCACGTTCAAATCTTTATCCGTGATAATCATCGCTATTTCAATGATTTTATCCGTTTCAGGGTTCAGCCCCGTCATCTCCATATCCAGCCAGCAAAGGTTGTTTTGATCTTTCATTTTTGATTACTTTCCACTACACAAAACGCGCTATTATACGCCATTCCTTTTTCAGGCTGCCTACCATGCCCCCATTCATCTCCAACTGGCTCGCAGAATGGTCAAACCCCTATAAACGCTATCAACACCAGCGCACCATGCACGCCATCCGCCTTGCCCTTGCCGTTGTTGCCGCCATTCTCATCGCCTATTTGGGCAAAATTGAACACGGCGAATGGATTGCCATGACCGTTTTTGTGCTACTTGGCAGCATCCCCTATCAAGGCGCAATCAACAGCAAAGCCTACGAACGTATCATCGGCACAGTTCTTGGCATGGCAATCGGCATCACGCTGATGTGGCTCAACCATCATATCCTGCACAACAACCCGCTCTATTTCATCGCCATCGCCATCATCAGCGCCATCAGCGGCTGGTACACGCTCGGCAACTATGGCTACGCCGCCATGCTCGCAGGGCTGACCATGGCAATGCTGCTGGGCAATGTGAGCAACGACTGGCTACACGCAGGCATCGTCCGCGCGATAAACGTCATCATCGGCGTGGTGATTGTGTTGATTGCCGCCACGCTCATCCCCATCAAATCCATGCTCACATGGCGATTTTTGCTCTCCGACAATCTCGCCACCTGCGCCCACCAATTCTCGCTGATTACCATACACAAAGCCCTATCCGAAGAAACCCAAGCCGCCCTATGGCTAGAACAACGCAGCCTGAACGTGCGGCTGGTCAAAGCCCGCAGCCTGCTCCCCCCCACCGCCCATGAAAGCAAAATCAACCTTGCCCTGCTAGACAGCATCCAACAAAGCCAGCGCAACATCGTCAGCAGCATCAATCTCATGCTCGCCACCGTGCCCAAGTTGCCCAAAGCCCGCCTAAGCGTTGAAGACGAACAACTGCTCAGCCGCCATTTCGCCACCCTGCAACACGACCTGCACCGCGCATCCAAGCTGCTCAAAGGCGAATGGCGACAGCCCATCAGCATCCAATTCCCCGAAGAAGACCAAATCCGCACCATCGCCGCCAAGCTACCGTTTGAAACCCAAGGCTTTGTGTGGACCAGTCTCAACATCCGCAGCGAGCTGGCAAACTTGCTTACACTGTTGCAATCGCAACGCGAAAAATGGCTTACCACCGAAGAGAAAGAGAAACTTGGCACGGGATAAGTTTCAAGCGGTTTCAGGCTGCATCAGCCAATAAAAGGCAGCCTGAAAACCATCAAATTCATGTTTTCAGGCTGCCTACGCAATCGCCTAAACCTGTTTTCAGGCTGCCTATCTATCTTCATCTATCAAATTAAGCCGCATCAAACGGCGCATGACCAGTTTCAACCCAACCACAAACTAGGCGCAGCATCAGCCAAACCATTCTCAGGCTGCCGCAAGCAACAAAAAAGCAGCCTGAAAACGCTTTTACCCATTTTCAGGCTGCCCTATTTCAAGCAACTACTTACTTATCATCTTTCACTTCTTGAAACTCAGCGTCCACCACATCATCATCTTTCTTATCAGCAGATGCCTGTGCGCCGCCTTTTTCCGCTTCCGCCTGCGCTTGGGCATACACAATCTCACCCAATTTTTGGCTGGCTTCGCCCAAGGCTTCCGCTTTCGCTTCAATTTCCGCCTTGTCGTCGCCTTTAACGGCTTCTTCGGCAGCTTTCACCGCAGCTTCAATTTTCTCTTTTTCCGCAGCGTCCAATTTATCGCCGTGGTCTTTCAGCGACTTGTTCACAGAGTGAATCAACGCCTCAGCGTGGTTGCGGCTTTGCACCAATTCGTGCAATTTTTTATCCTCTTCCGCATTCGCTTCCGCATCTTTCACCATGCGTTCAATTTCCTCCTCGCTCAAACCAGAAGAACCTTGAATGGTGATGTTCGCCGCTTTGCCCGTGCCTTTGTCTTTGGCAGATACGTGCAGGATGCCGTTCGCGTCAATGTCGAAGGTCACTTCGATTTGCGGCATGCCGCGCGGTGCGGGTGCGATATCGCCCAAGTTGAATTGGCCCAACGATTTGTTGGCACTGGCTTTTTCGCGCTCGCCCTGCAATACGTGAATCGTCACTGCAGGCTGGTTGTCTTCCGCAGTGGAGAACACTTGCGATGCTTTGGTTGGGATGGTGGTGTTTTTGTTGATGAGTTTGGTCATCACGCCGCCCATGGTTTCAATACCCAACGACAAAGGCGTAACGTCCAGCAGCAACACATCCGTGCGACCACCGCCCAACACTTCGCCTTGAATCGCCGCGCCCACGGCAACCGCTTCATCAGGGTTCACATCTTTGCGTGGCTCTTTGCCGAAGAAGTCTTTAACCGCTTCTTGCACTTTGGGCATACGGGTTTGACCGCCCACCAATATCACGTCGTCAATATCGCCCGCGCTCAAACCCGCATCTTTCAGCGCGATTTTGCAAGGCTCAATAGAACGCACAATCAAATCTTCCACCAAGCTCTCAAATTTGGCGCGGGTTAATTTCATCGCCAAGTGTTTGGGGCCGGCTGCGTCCATGGTGATATAAGGCAGGTTGATTTCGGTTTGCTGCCCGCTGGACAATTCAATTTTGGCTTTTTCAGCAGCTTCTTTTAAGCGTTGCAACGCCATCACATCGTTTTTCAAATCAATGCCTTGTTCTTTTTTGAACTCAGCGATGATGTAGTCAATAATGCGTTGGTCAAAGTCTTCGCCGCCCAAGAAAGTGTCGCCGTTGGTCGCCAATACTTCAAATTGTTTGTCGCCGTCCACATCGGCAATTTCAATAATGGAAATATCAAATGTGCCGCCACCCAAGTCATACACAGCGATTTTGCGATCACCTTTGCTGCCTTTGTCCATGCCAAACGCCAATGCGGCTGCGGTAGGCTCGTTGATGATGCGTTTTACGTCCAAGCCCGCGATGCGACCCGCGTCTTTGGTGGCTTGGCGCTGGCTGTCGTTAAAGTATGCAGGAACGGTTACCACCGCTTCGGTTACTTTTTCGCCCAAATACGCTTCGGCGGCTTCTTTCATTTTACGCAACACTTCGGCAGAGATTTGTGGCGGAGACAATTCTTTGCCTTGCGCTTTCACCCATGCGTCGCCGTTTTCGGCTTTGATGATTTCAAACGGCATGGTTTCAATGTCGCGTTGCACTTCTGCGTCGCTGAATTTATGACCAATCAGGCGTTTTGCCGCATAAATCGTGTTTTTGGCGTTGGTTACGGCTTGGCGTTTTGCGGGCGCGCCCACCAAAATTTCGTTGCCGTCCAAATAAGCCACCACGGAAGGCGTAGTGCGCGCGCCTTCTGCGTTTTCAATCACTTTGGTTTGACCGTTTTCTGAAATGGCAACACATGAGTTGGTTGTGCCAAGGTCAATACCGATTACTTTTGCCATATTATTTGCTCCTTAAAGATTGCAATAAAAATAAATGGCGCGGGGGTCCAATCTGCTTTTCAGGCTGCCTGAAAGCATCGCCGCGCCTTGATGGCTTGCTAGATAGGGCGGGTATTTGGCTTTTTCAAGTGTTTTTTGCAAATTTATTCGTAAAGATTGGTTAGGCGGCGGTTTCAGGCTGCCTATTCTTCGCGCTCGCGTTCGTAATCTTGATGGGTATAGCGGCAAAGTCCGCCGTCAGCGTTGCGCCATGTGGCGATGCGGTTTTCATCGTCATATTGGAATTGGCGGCGTTCGGCAATGCGATATGCGGCGATACACATCATTCTGCCTGCCAACCACAGCAATACGCCGCACCATGCGGATATTTTTCCGGCAACGCTTATCAGCAACAGAATAATCGCTATCAGCGTGCAGTAATCGGACAAGGCGCGCAGTCATGCGGCAAGACGCGAACACCGCTCAAATCCCATGTGCTCCACTTCGTTTTGCCACATCGGGCTGAATATCATCATTGCTGATTCCTTTTGCTTATCTTTATCTTAGGAATCACCATTTTATCGTTTCAGGCAGCCTGAAAACCATAAATTGCGCTACAATCCGCGCAGCCACTACTTTCAGGCTGCCACAACAAAGGACAAATCATGGAACAAGAAATCAACATCTGGCAACAAAAATGGGTTATCGGCAACTGGAAAATGAACGGGCAACTCCACAACAACAATAATCTTGTCCACAAGCTGCGCCAGCTTCCTGCCGCCAGCAACGTCTGCATCGGCATCAGCCCGCCCACTGTTTATCTATTGCAAGTACACAACGCCGTGCAAATCGTGTTAGACAACAAAATCCACGTTTGCGCCCAAGATGTTAGCCGCTTCCCAGACAAAGGCGCTTACACAGGCGAAGTTTCCGCCGAAATGATGCGCGATGTCGGCGTGGATATTGTGCTCATCGGGCACTCCGAGCGCAGCCTTTATTTCAACGAAAAAAACGACGTGCAACGCCTAAAAATAGAAAACGTGTTAAATGTAGGCTTGATTCCGCTGCTGTGCGTGGGCGAAAGCCTGAAAGAGCGCGAAGACGGGCGCGAAAAAGAAGCCGTTGCCTACCAGCTTTCCGTGTTCAAAGGGCTGAAAACCCAAAACTTCGCCGTTGCCTACGAACCCGTTTGGGCGATTGGCACAGGAAAAGTCGCAACAAAAGAACAAATTGCCGATATGCACGCATTTATTTACAGCGAAATCTTGTCATTGTGTGGCAACGATGCTAATATCCGCGTTCTTTATGGCGGCAGCGTAAACGATACCAATGCCGCCGAAATTTTTAGCGTACCCCACGTTGACGGCGCACTCGTTGGCGGCGCATCACTCAAATACGATGCCTTCACCGCTATCATTCAAGCCGCACAAGACACACAATAAACCCAATGGCAGCCTTTAAAACCCTTATTCTCGTCATCAACATCTTCTCGTCTATCGGCGTTGTTTGCCTTGTGCTTATGCAGCAAGGCAAAGGCGCAGACGCAGGCGCAGGTTTTGGCGGTTCGGGCAGCGCACAAGGCGTATTTGGCTCCGCGGGCAATGCAAACTTTCTCAGCCGCATGACGGCTGTGTTTGCAACCATATTCTTTGCATCCAGCTTGGCATTAAGCTATGTGCACAGCGGTAATCGCAACAAAGGCATTGATTTTAGCAACGTGCAACAAACCACCGCGCCCATCGCTTCTGCGCCAGTTAGCACCAATGCTTCACCAGCTGCGATGCCACAACAAGCCGCTCCTGTCGCCAGCAATACAGCATTAGCATCATCAGCAAGCGAAACAGTTTCTGCTTCGGCAAGTGCGGCAGCCATTGCGCCCGTAGCAGCGAGTGCAGCAGCCAGCGAGCCTAAACAAACCGCCAGCGAACCCGATGCCGCAAAACAAGATAGCAAAAAGGCAGAGCCTGCTAAAAGCAAAACCAAAGCCGATGCCCATAAAAACAACACCAGCAAAAACAAAAACGCCAAACCCGCTGGCAAGCAAGACAAAAAATAAACTTTACGCCGACATGGTGAAATTGGTAGACACGCTATCTTGAGGGGGTAGTGAGCCTAGCTCGTGCGAGTTCAAGTCTCGCTGTCGGCACCAAACTCAAAAAGCAGCTATTCTTAGCTGCTTTTCCTTTATCCGTTTTAGCTTCGCAGAAGCTCGTAAACTCGCTTTCAGGCTGCCTTATGCCGCTCTTTTTTAAGGATGATTATGTATTTCGTAGATCGCAGCGCCGTTGTGCTCAAACCCACCGAACATTTCCTTGCATGGCTGAACAACACGCAAGACGATATGCCCGATTTAACGCTGGCGCAGTTGCGCGCTAATTGCAGCGTGTTTTTGATTCCTGTGTTTGATGAGCCAGAAGAAGCGGTGGCGTATTTTGATGAACGCTATTTGGGCATTTTCAAAGCCGAGCTGGCGGGCTGGACGTTGGACGAATCCACCTATCCCAAAAACTTGGATTTGGAAACGTTTTGGCAGTTTTTTGAGCTGGAAGTGCACGATTCGGTGTTGGATTTGGAAGAAGCCGAGCTGCAAATCACGCCTGTGTTTGACAACATGGCATAGCGGCGATGCAAGCGTTTTGCGCCGATTTTGTGGCTTCGCGCGTGGGGCGCGGCTTGGCTTTGGGCTATGCTGCGCTGCTGGTTGGCGCGGTGTGCGTTTACTTTTCAGGCAGCCTGAAATGGGGTTTGCTGGCGGCGATTACGGCGTGCGGTGCGTGGGCGGCATGGCGCAAACCGCGTTACGATGTGAAACGTTTGATGGTGGATAATCAGGGTTTTGCGGCGGTGTTTATCGGCGATGAAGCCTTTGCCGCGCAGCCGATTTCAGGCTGCCTTGCAACGCGCTGGGTGTGTTTTATCCATTGGCAGACGATGGATACAGCGTTTTGGCAATGCGTGTTTTACGATGCCACCGATGCATCGGCGTTTCGCCAGTTGCGGCTGTGGCTGGAATATGGGCAACCCACGCGGGCGCAGATTAAGCGGCGCACGGGAATGGAGATTGGCGTGCGCAAACCGCGCAAGGGGATGTTTTGATGCGCAGCATAAAAGGCAGCCTGAAACGCTATTCAACGGAGCAAAAGATGAAAGACGAACAGCCTTGCATACTGGTGAGCGCATGCATTTTGGGCGAAAACTGCAAATTCAACGGCAAAAACAATTACAGCGCACGCGCGGCGGCGTATTTGGCGGGGAAGAAAGTGTTGCCGATTTGCCCCGAAATATTGGCAGGCTTGCCCACGCCGCGCGAACCTGCGGAACTTATCAACGGCAGGGTAACGGAATGTTCGGGGCGCGATGTGCACGAGATTTATCAGCACGGGGTGGCGCAAGCCATTGCGGCGATTGGACAACGCAAGATTAGCCATGCGGTGTTGCAATCGCGCAGCCCAACTTGTGGTGTGAATTGCGTGTACGATGGCTCGTTTACGGGGAAGCTGGTGGCGGGCAGCGGGCTGTTTGCACAGCGGCTGCGCGAGTTGGGGATTGAAGTGGTGGATGTGGAGGATGTGTAGTGTGAACAATAAAAGGCAGCCTGAAAACGTGTGATGTGGTTTTAGCTTTGCTGAAACTCACTTCGCTCGTTTTCAGGCTGCCTTTTATTGCGCAACCAACTACGCTTCTACGCCAAAATTGCGTTGCAGCAAGGCGCAAGTGCGCCGTTCTCTGCCGCGACGGCGGCTGCTGGTGCGCGGGGGGATGCTGCTGGCATCCACGGTGGGGATTTCTTGATTGCGATTGTTGCGCTCGTTGCGCGATGTGCGGCGGTCGTTTTTCTCGCTGCGCTCTGGTGGCTCGCGGTCGTTGCGGCGTGATGATGCGCGGGCGTTGTTTTCGTTTTTCAGGCTGCCTGAATCTGCTGCTTGCGCCTGTTCCCAGCGTGGCTCAAAGCCTTCAATGCGCGAAATCGGCAATTCGTTGCCTGTTAGGGCTTTGATGGCTTCGTACATTTTTTGCTCGGTCTCATCCATCAGCGAAATCGCCACGCCGTCTGCGCCTGCGCGTCCTGTGCGCCCGATGCGGTGCACATAATCTTCGGCTTGGGTGGGCAGTTCGTAGTTCACCACAAAGGGCAGCTCGGCGATGTCTAAGCCGCGCGCGGCAACATCTGTTGCCACCAACACGCGCAACTCGCCCGATTTAAACTGGTTGAGCACATCCAGCCGCGTTTGCTGCGATTTGTCGCCGTGGATGGAGTTGGCAGATAGCCCGCGGCGTACCAAATCGCGCGACACTTGGTCGGCAGACTGCTTGGTTTTGCAGAACACGATGACTTGGTTCATGTTCAAATCGACAATCAGCCGCTCCAAAAGCTCGCGTTTGCGGTGGCTGTCTATGGAGATAACGTGTTCTTCCACGTTGGCGTTGGTGGTGTTTTGCGCGGCAACTTCCACAATTTGCGGCGTGTTCATAAAGTCTTGCGCCAGCTTGCGGATGGCGGGGGCGAAGGTGGCGGAAAACAGCAGCGTTTGGCGCGGCTTGGGCAGCATTTGCATGATGGTGCGGATGTCGTCAATAAAGCCCATGTCCAGCATGCGGTCGGCTTCGTCCAGCACCACAATTTCTACTTTGCTCAAATTGATATTTTTTTGTTTAACGTGGTCCAGCAGCCGCCCTACGGTGGCTACCACGATTTCGCAGCCTGCGCGTAAATAGGCGGTTTGCTTGTTCATGTTTACACCGCCAAACAGCACGGTGTGGCGCAGCGGCAGATTTTTGATGTAGTTTTGCGTGTTTTGGTCAATTTGGTCGGCAAGCTCGCGCGTGGGGGTGAGCACCAGCATCCGCACGGGGTGCATGGCAGGGGATGCGCTGGCGTTGGCGTAGCGTTTCAGGCGTTCTAGGCTGGGCAGCATAAAGGCGGCGGTTTTGCCTGTGCCTGTTTGCGCGGCGGCGAGCAAATCGTGCCCTGCCAGGGCTTTGGGGATGGCGGCGGCTTGGATGGGGGTAGGGGCTTGATAGCCTTGCGCGGCTAGGGCGGTGGCGATTTCGTGTCCTAAACCAAGTTCGGTGAATGCAGTCATGAGCTTTCTTTCTTCTGTGTCGTTTTCAGGCTGCCTTTGGGCTTGGCAAAGGCAGCCTGAAAATAAATCATGCGGCATTTTATCAAACATTCGTTGTTTGCTGCGAATGGGCGGGCGGGTTTTCGGCTTTTCAGGCTGCTTTTGCCGCTAAGGCAGCCTGAAAACCATTTTTCCACTAAAATCGCCCTATTTTCTCTTTCATCGCCACATCATGGATTTGCTCAAACTCATCTACACGCAACACCGCCGCCCGTTTTTGCACATGCTCGCGCTCACCACGCTCTCAGGCGCGCTGGGCATCGGCATTTTGTCGTATATCAACCACCATCTGCTGCAAGGCAACGGCGGCGGGCTGCTGCCCTTTTTGCTGCTGGTGGCGTTTTACTTTATCGCTGCCAACTACGCACAAATTCAGCTGGCCAAAATCGGGCAGAATTTTGTTTGCCAAATGCAAACCCAGCTGGTTAAACGCATCATGGATTCGCACGAAGAGCAAATCCAGCTGATTGGCAAGCCGAAAATTCTCGCCAGCCTTGGCAGCGACATCCGCAGCCTATCAGTCGCATTCACACGGCTGCCCGAGCTGGTGCAAGGCGCGTTGTTTGTGCTGGCTTGCTGCGTTTATATGCTGGCGCTGTCTGCCAAATTATTCGTGGTTATTCTGGTGATGATGCTTATTATGATAACGGGCACGCATTTTGTGGTGCAGCGCCATTTCACCAGCTTTCGCCAAATGCGCAAAAGCGAAGACGAAATACAGCGCCACTACGAAACCAGCCTGAGCGGACACAAAGAACTCACGCTCAACCGCTATCGCGCCGAGCGTTTCTATCAACAAGAAGTGCTGCCTGCTGCCGCCCACCGCCGCGACACCCACATCCGCGCCGATGCCTACCACGCGCTCGCCCTAAACTGGGGCAACAGCATCATGCTCGCCACCGTTGGCATCATCTACTATCTCGCCAGCTACCACGGCTGGGCAAGCAACAGCGATGCCGCCGCGCTCACGCTCACCCTGCTCTTTATGCGCGCGCCGCTCTCCGCCGCCGTGGGCGCGTTTCCCATCCTGATGCAAAGCAAAGTTGCCCTGCAAGCGCTTGCCGATTTAGGGCTTGCCGACTACGCCACCACCTTCCACAGCCCTTTCAGGCTGCCTGAAAACTGGCGCGAAATCCGCCTGCAAGACGTAACCTACGTTTACCCCCAGCAAGGCGGACAAACCTTCGCCCTGCAACCGATTAACCTTACCATCAAGCGCGGCGAAACCCTGTTTCTTATCGGCGGCAACGGCTCAGGCAAATCCACCCTATCCATGCTGTTAGCAGGGCTTTACGCGCCCGCATCGGGCAAGATTTTTGTGGACGACACCGAAATCACCGCCGAAAACCGCCCCGCCTATCAACAACTGTTCGCCAGCGTGTTCACCGATTTTCATATTTTTGAACAGCTGATTAACGGCATTGGCGAAGACGCCGCCGAAGCGCAAATTGCCCAATGGCTCGCCCATTTGCAGCTAGACGAAAAAGTGAAAATAGCGCAAAACCGCATCCTAAACAGCAAATTATCGCAAGGGCAAAAAAAGCGGCTGGGCTTGCTCACCGCCGCGCTGGAAAACCGCAGCATCATTATTTTGGATGAATGGGCAGCCGACCAAGACCCGCAATTTCGCCGCATTTTTTACGAACAACTGCTGCCGCTACTCAAACAAAGCGGCAGCACCATCTTCGCCATCAGCCACGACGACAAATATTTTCACCACGCCGAGCGCATCATCTCCATGAAGCAAGGCGTGTTGAGCGAATACGACAGCGAAACGGCAAAAAGCGTGGCGGAAGAACACAGCCGCAGCTAAACCTGCGATGGCTCAAAACCATAAAAGGCAGCCTGAAAGCGAGTTTACGAGCTTCTGCGAAGCTAAAACAAGAAATGCGCTTTCAGGCCGCCTTTGTGTTATCCCATCATAGTCCTGCCAAGGGGTCATCAACTTTTTTGCTTTCTTTGGGCTTGGGCGGATTGTGTTTTTGATAGTCTTTAATGTTGGCGAGCATTTGCTTCATGATAACGCCGTAAAACACGTTCATAAAAAATAGCTGGAAATGCCCTGTTTTGCTGTATGCCTGCCCCGACATGGTGATGTTTAGCTGGGTGGGCGGCGCGCTGGGCGCGGGGCAAGTGATGTCTAGCGACAGCATAAGGGCGCGGTCGTCGTTTTCGTTGAGCAACACCAATTGGCTGTTGTTTACGCCCACCACTTGAAAAAAATCCACTTCATCATCGGCTTTGGGCGCGCGGTCTGGATTTTTTGGGGCAAAGCCGCTGATTTCTTCGGCTTTGAGCCAGCGGGCGATGGTGTTGCGCACGCGCAGCGCAATGGCGAACATTTTGGGCGTTTCGAATGTAAGCGCAACGTAGGCTTCCCATGCGTTGGTGCCGCTGAGCACTTTGCCGTGGGTGCTGTCTAGGTAATCGCAATCCACTTGCGGGGCGATAAGCTGGGCTTGGCTGGGGATGTAAACTTGTGCCATGTGAATTCCTTTTGGTGTGATGGTTTGAAAGGGATGGTTTGAGAGATTTCGCTGCTACGAAGCGTGTCAACAGGTTTTCAGGCTGCCTTTGGCGTTGCCGTTATACAGAAACATTGGATGCGGCGCTGTTGGCAGGCGGGCTGGATGATGGCTGCTGCGGTTGAGCTTGCGGCTCGCTGCCTTGCCATTGCCAATTGCGCTCATACGCGCCCAAAACGGCGTTGGGGTATTTCAGGCTGCCTAAGCTGCCGTTGTAGCGCGCGAGCATGCGGGTGAGATTGCCGTTTTCCAAATTGCCGTAGTGGCGCAGGATGGTGCAGCCGTAGCGCAGATTGGTGCGCACGTCAAACAGGTTGTGGCTTTCGTTGCCGATGTAGCGTTGCCAAAAGGGCATCACTTGCATCAAACCTTTGGCGCCCACGTTGCTGATGGCGTATTGGCGAAAGCGGCTTTCCACTTCAATCAGCCCGAGGATGATTTGCGGGTCTAGCCCTGCGCGGCTGGCTTCGTATTGAATCATCACCAGCAGACGGCGGCGATAAAGCTCGCTATCCACAAAGCGCGCAAGACGGGCGGACATTTCATTCAGCCAGCGCTGCCCTTCGGCAGGGCGGTCAAACACGAGACGCGGCGGGCTGGCGTTTTCAACCGATTGGCGCATGATGCTGGCAACGTCGTCGGACAGGGTTTCTTCGCGTTGCGCGCCTGCGTGTAGGAGGGCGGGGGTGGCGAGGGCGGCGGTGGTGATGAGAAATTGGCGGCGGTTTAGGGGCATGGTTGGGATGTGATGATGTGATGATGTGTTGAGACAGCCTGAAAATGGGTTTCAGGCTGCCTTTTGGGTTTGGGGTTTGCGCGCCAGCATGTTCACAAACTTGAATTGCACGGGATTGCCGTTGGCATCTTTGGCATGCATCGCGCCGAGTTCTTCGCGGTATTCCAGCAATTCCCAGCCTGCGTAGTAATCGCGCAATTCGTTTTCTTGGAAGGTGAACGAAAAGGGCATAGGGCAAGGGTAATCGGCGGTATCCATGGCGCAGACAATCAGGTTGTAGCCGCCGCTTTCGGTGTGCGCTTGCATATCGGCGATGATGTGCGGCACGCGGTCGCGCTCTAAAAACATAAAGGTTACGGTGGAAACGATAAAGCCGTAATTCTCTTGCAGCGCGGCTTGGTTGATGTCGTAAAGCTGCGTTTGCGCGGGGATTTGCTCTTCGGCGGCGATTTGGGCGATGTTCGCCAAACCACTGGGGTTGGTGTCCACCGCGGTTACATCAAAGCCTTGCATGGCAAGATACAGCGCGTTGCGCCCCTGCCCTGCGCCCATGTCTAGCGTTTTGCAGGGGGCGATGTGGTGCTGCTCAACGGCGCGGATGACTTCGCTGTGGGTGGCGGTCATGCCGTAGCGCAGTTGGATGTAGTGGGCGCGGTCGGTCAGGTAATCCAGCTGCACGCGCATATCGTCGCTGGCTTGGACGAGTTGATATTCGCTATTGGGGGCAAGTTCTAGGATGGCGTTATCAAGCGTGAGCTCGTGTTCGGCGCTAATGTCGTTTTGCGCGCTGAGTTCACGGATTTTCAGGCTGCCTTCTTGCAAGGTGTATCGCGCCCATGTGTGTTCGGGCACGCGCTGCCCCGCAAATAATTCGGCAGGCAGGGTTGATTTATTCCATTCTGGGGCAGAAGCGTAGAGGATGAGATGCATGATGTTTTGAATCTGAGTGCGTTTAGAAACGTGAATTATATAGTTTTTTTGGATGGCTTTGTATGGCGGTAACGGCTTTTCAGGCTGCCTGTGTTGCATTAAAGGCAGCCTGAAAACAGTGTTAACAAGCATTCGGGCGGACGAGCAAGCCGCGCTATTTTATCGCCGCGAAAACCACCATTAAAAACGGCGACAACACATTCACAATAAAACCAAAGCTAATCGCCACAGGCACAACCGCCAAACCGCCCGCCTGCTGGATAACGGGCAAGGTGAAATCCAAGCTGGTTGCGCCGCCCACGCCCACCGCCGCACTGGGAAAACGGCGCATCAGCATGGGGATGAATATCAACGCAAACAATTCGCGCAGCAAATCATTCAGCAAGGCAACGCTGCCCCATTGCGCGCCGTATGCGCTGGTCATCACAATGCCCGAGAGCGAATACCAGCCATAGCCAGAAGACAGCGCCAAGCCTTGTGCCAACGTGGTTTCAGGCTGCATCCAAGCAAATAGGCAGCCTGAAACGGCGCAAGAAAACATAAACACCAGCGCCGTTTGCCAACCGCGTTTGTTCAGCAAAACTTGACGCAAGGCTATGCCGCCGCCGCGCAATTGCAACCCCACCACAAAAACCAACAGCATCAGCGCGCCCGTTGCCGCAAAATCGGGCGGCAGCCACGCAGGCGGCAGCAGCTTGCCCACCGCCACACCAAGCAACACCACGGCGATTTGCTTGATACCGCCCGTCATATCCACGCGATGCGTGCCGCGCTGGACAGGCGCGTGTTGTTGCCACGGAAAAAAATAATCAAACGCGCACAGCATGGCAAGATTGCAGCCGATAAGCAAAGTAAACAGCAACAGCACGCGCGAAGCGATGTCATCCAGCAGCGAAGATAACGCGCCCACTTGCGCCAAGCCCATGCCGATAAGCAGCAGGATTAAATACACCAGCCAAGCGAGCAGGCGATCCAGCATTTTGAGATAGGGCTTGGGCAAGCAAATGGCAAAGCCGATAAACATCGGGGTGAGCACCAGCACAAGTGTTTTTAGGCTTTCCATAGGCATTCCTTGCAAAAAGGGGCGATTATACTGCTTTGCACCGCCAGCTTGTCGGCAGCCTGAAAACCCCCTATAATCCGCGCTTTTATAACTCGGGTTGGTAGCTCAGGGGTTAGAGCAGGGGACTCATAATCCCTTGGTCGTGGGTT
>CAUQQW010000020.1:0-23625 GCA_963520365.1 uncultured Kingella sp. | reverse complement strand
CTTCATTTTTGCAGTCTAACATGACTGCTTATCTAGTACAGCCCCTAAGTTAAACCCATAGGCAGCCTGAAAGCCCAATTTTCCGTTTTCAGGCTGCCGCAGCAAAAGAAAGTCAAACCATGCCACAACTACAAAACGACACCTTTATCCGCGCCCTACTGCGCCAACCCACCGAATACACCCCCATCTGGCTGATGCGCCAAGCAGGGCGTTATCTGCCCGAATACAAAGCCACCCGCGCGTTTGCAGGCGATTTTATGTCGCTGTGCCGCAACAAAGACCTAGCCACCGAAGTAACCCTGCAACCGATAGACCGTTTCAACCTAGATGCCGCCATCCTGTTTTCCGACATCCTCACCATCCCCGATGCCATGGGGCTGGGCTTGCGCTTTGAAACAGGCGAAGGCCCCAAATTTGAACGTCCGCTGCAACACGAGCAAGACATAGAACTGCTCGCCGTGCCCGATATGAACAAGCTCAACTACGTTTTTGAAGCCGTTGCCAGCATCCGCAAAGCCCTAGATGGGCGCGTGCCGCTGATTGGCTTTTCAGGCAGCCCCTTCACCCTAGCCTGCTACATGATAGAAGGCAGCGGCAGCCGCGATTGGCGCACCGTCAAAACCATGCTCTACACCCGCCCCGACCTGCTGCACCGCGTGTTAGACATCAACGCCCAAGCCGTAACCCAATACCTTAACCTGCAAATTGAACACGGCGCGCAAGCCATCCAAATCTTTGACACATGGGGCGGCACGCTCTCGCACGAAGCCTTCCAAACATTCAGCCTGCACTACATCAAACAAATCATCAGCAGCCTGAAACGCAACCACAACGGCGCCACCATCCCCGTTATCGTGTTCACCAAAGGCGGCGGACAATGGCTAGAACAGCTTGCCAACAGCGGCGCCGATGCCATCGGGCTAGATTGGACAACCGACATCGCCCAAGCCCGCGCCCGCGTAAACGACCAAGTCGCCCTGCAAGGCAACCTAGACCCACTTGCCCTATTTGGCACGCCCAAAACCATCTGCGCCGAAGCCGCTCACATTCTCGCAGGCTACGGACACGGACACGGACACGTCTTCAACCTTGGACACGGCATCAACCAACACACCCCGCCCGAACACGTTGAAATCCTAGTAGAAACCGTGCACGAACTCTCGCGCCAATACCACGCATAAACTTTCAGGCTGCCTACTCGCATCAAACCAGTAGGCAGCCTGAAAAGCAATTATCGCCAGCCATCTTGCAAACCATCATTGCCAACCACCCCCCGCGCCACAAAGGCAGCCTGAAAGCCCTGCAAACCCATCACGCCTAACCCCCACGCTTGGATTTTTAACAAAACCTAACTAAAATGCACACATTCCCACAAAAGGCAGCCTGAAAATGCCCGCCCGTTACACCGTATTCGGCAACCCCATCGCCCACAGCAAATCCCCCCAAATCCACCAACGCTTCGCCACGCAAGAACACGCCGCCATAGAATACACGCGCAGCCTAGTGCCCAACAGCTTTGACGATTTTCAGGCTGCCG
Organism: uncultured Kingella sp.; assembly: GCA_963520365.1. Lineage (GTDB taxonomy): Bacteria > Pseudomonadota > Gammaproteobacteria > Burkholderiales > Neisseriaceae > Kingella_B. The sequence continues at coordinate 22,088 of CAUQQW010000020.1, read as the reverse complement.
TAAAACAATTTTTCCGCAACGGCGGGCAAGGCGCAAATGTAACGCTGCCGTTCAAACAATACGCCTACGAACTTGCCGACCAATGCACCACACGCGCCGACAACGCAGGCGCAGTCAACACCCTAATGCGCCAACCAGACGGCACACTCTTGGGCGACAACACCGACGGCATCGGCTTGATGCGCGATTTAAACGAAAACCTGCGCATAGATTTGGCAGGCAAACGCGTGCTGATTTTGGGCGCAGGCGGCGCAGCGCGCGGCATACTCACCCCGCTCATCGATGCCAAGCCCGCCGAAGTCGTGATTGCCAACCGCACCTTTGCCAAAGCGCAAGCATTAGCCCAAGAATTCGTTTTTGAAGTCAACGCACAGCCGCTAGACGCGCTTTCAGGCGGATTTGACGTGATTCTCAACGCCACATCGGGCAGCGTATCGGGCGACGTGCTCAATATTCCGCCCGAAGCGTTTTCAGGCTGCCTATTGGCGTATGACTTGTTTTACGCCACCGAGCCCACCGTCTTTATGCGCTTTGCCGCGCAACACGGCGCACAACAAACCGCCGACGGCTTGGGCATGCTGGTGGGGCAAGCCGCCGCCGCATATCAACTCTGGCGCGGCTTTGTTCCCAACATCGCGCCCGTTATCCACGATTTGCGCAGGGAAATGACCGCATGAGAACACTCAAATGGCTCATCGCCGCCCCCATTCTCGCCTTTCTCCTATTTAATGTGTACGCCTATGGCAGCATCATCAGCTACCGCGCACTCGCCCCCCATCGCACCGCATTCATGAATATGCGGATGGACGAAATCGCCCAAGAAAAACCACAAATCAGCCTAAACTACCAATGGGTTGCCTATCCCAACATCTCCGAAAATCTCAAAAAAGCCCTGATTGCATCCGAAGATGCCAATTTTGCCGAACACGACGGCTTTGACTGGAACGGCATCAAAAACGCCATCAAGAAAAACGAAAAAAGCGGCAAAGTGAAAGCAGGCGGCTCCACCATCAGCCAGCAACTTGCCAAAAATCTGTTTTTGAACGAAAGCCGCAGCTATTTGCGCAAAGCCGAAGAAGCCGCGCTCACTGCCATGCTAGAAGCCACCACCGATAAAGACCGCATCTACACGCTGTATTTAAACGTGATTGAATGGGGCTACGGCATCTATGGCGCAGAAGCCGCTAGCCAATATTTCTACAAACAATCCGCCGCCCAGCTCAACAAAATTCAGGCTGCCCAATTGGCAGCGCGCGTGCCCAAGCCCTTGTTCTACATAGACCACCCCAACGACACAGGCTTGCGCCGCAAAACCAACATCATCCTGCGCCGCATGGGCTCAGCAACCTTGCCCGAATAGCCCCGCCTGCCAAAGGCAGCCTGAAAACCAGTTCACCCGCTTTTGCCCAGCAAAAGCCTTTTTCAACCTTCATCAAAGGAACAACACCATGTCTCCCAAAAAACTGGCTTTATCTGCCTTAATCCTAAGCACCAGCCTAGCGGCGCATGCCTACGAGAAAGACAAAACCTATCATTTCACCGTGCTACACAGCAACGACACCCACGGGCGTTTCTGGAAAAACGATCGTGGCGAATACGGCTTTTCCGTGTTGAAAACCGCGGTTGATGAAGTGCGCAAAGAAGTGGAAGCCAAAGGCGGCATCGTGTTATTGCTCCACGCAGGCGACTTCAACACAGGCGTGCCCGAGTCCGATTTGCAAAACGCCAAGCCCGATATTGAAGGCTTGAACGCCATGAAATTTGACGCGCTCGCCCTTGGCAACCACGAGTTTGACAACCCCTTGCAATTGCTAGACAAGCAAGAACGCTGGGCGAAATTCCCCTTCTTGTCTGCCAACGTTTTCTATAAAAACAGCGGCAAAACACTGGTGAAACCCTACACCATCATCAACCGCGGCGGCTTAAAATTCGCCGTAGTCGGCTTAACCACCGAAGACACCGCCAAGCTCGGCAACCCCGAATACTTGGGCAACATCCGCTTCCAGCCCGTGATTGAAGCGGCGAAAGAAGTGCTGCCCAAAGTGAACAAAGCCCAGCCTGATGTGCGCATCGCGCTCACCCACATCGGCTACTACAACGACGGCAAACACGGACAAAACGCCCCAGGCGATGTAACCCTTGCGCGCAGCCTGCCTGCCAAATCGTTTGACATGATAATCGGTGGGCATTCCCACACCCCCGTGTGCATCAACGAAGACGGCAGCCTGAAAACGCCGTATGTGCCCAACACCCCCTGCCAACCCGATGTGCAAAACGGCATGCCGATTATGCAAGCGTATGAATGGGGCAAATTCCTTGGGCGCGCCGATTTTGAATTCAAAAATGGCGAAGTGAAATTGGTGAACTACCAGCTCATCCCATCTAACCTAAAACGCAAAGACAACAGCTTCTACACCAAAGAAATCCCTGCCGACCCCAAACTGCAAGCCCATCTGCAAAAATACCAAGACGAAGGCAGCAAAAAATTAGGCATTAAAGTGGGCGAAACCACCGCCGCATTTGATGGCACGCGCGAATTGGTGCGCAGCCAACAAATGCCGATTGGGCAGCTGATTAACCGCGCCCAATTGGAGCGCACCGAAGCCGATTTCTCCCTGATGCAGGGCGGCGGCATCCGCGACACCATCCCAGCAGGCGAAATCACCTACAAAACCGTGTTGAAAGTGCAACCCTTTGGCAACTTGCTCAGCATCGTGCCGCTCACAGGCAAAGAAACCTTTGATTACTTGCAAGAAATCGTGTTCAAAGACAAAGGCTCAGGCGGTTATCCGCACTTGGCTGGCGTGTCGCTCACCTACTGCCCTGCCGACAAAACCATCGCCAATGTGAAAATTCAAGGCAAACCGATTGAGCCAAACAAAACCTACCGCTTCGTGTTGCCTGATTACATCGCAGCAGGCGGCGACGGCTATCCCGTGCTGAAAAACCACGCGGGATTCAGAAAAACAGGCTTTGTGGATGCCGACACCACCAAAGTTTATTTCAGCAAACATTCGCCGATTAACCCCGCAGACTATTCACCAGAAGGTTTGTTGGTGGAACAATGCGCGGCGAAATAATCGCGTGAGCCGTTTTCAGGCTGCCTATTTTGTCGCAGCAAAGGCAGCCTGAAAACGCTATTTTCCCCATCCGAAAGGACTCCATCATGAAATACAAACTCATCAGCGCGCTGATTGCCAGCGCCTTCGCGCTTAGCGCTTGCGATTCCGCGTCCAACAACAGCGCAGCGCCTGCCAGCAATGCCAATAATGCCAGCAGCACACCCGCCTCAGCCAGCAACGCCAGCGCATCTGCGCCCAGCAGCGCACCCCAAGCCGCCAGCCAAGCCAGCGCCGCCGCGCCCAAAGCCGATGGCAGCATGAGCACCGACATCCGCAAAGACAACATCGGCGGCGATTTCACCCTAACCGACACCAACGGCAAACCACTCTCGCTCAGCAGCCTGAAAGGCAAAGTGGTTGTATTATCCTTTGGCTACACCCATTGCCCAGACATCTGCCCCACCGAGTTGCTGTTGTATAGCGACACGCTCAAACAACTGGGCGACGATGCCAAAAACGTTGCCGTGGTATTCGTGAGCGTGGACCCCGAGCGCGATACGCCCGAGCTGATGAAGCTCTACGTTAAACAATTCCACCCCGACATCATCGGGCTAACCGACACCACAGGCGGCAACGACATCGCCCTTGCCAAGCAACTATGGCGCATCATCTCCGCCAAATCCGACATCAAATCCGACAAGCTCTACAACGTGGATCACTCATCTGGCACCTATTTGCTAGACAAACAAGGCAACGCCGCCTACTTTGAACGCTTTGGCGCAGAAGCTCCGCAGCTGGTTGCCGACATCAAAACCCTGCTTGCTGAATAAACCACAAGGGCGTATCACACGCCCTTTTTGCCCAATCTGCGCGCAAGCACCCCAAAGGCAGCCTTGCCCCTTTGTCCAAATCTTTGATTTGGGTATTAAGTAAGTATCTAAATCTTTGATTTAGCCATGCGAACTTATGCAAAGCTAAGGGGTATACCGCAGCGCAAAGCGCAAGGTTGAAAACCGCGAAAGCCCATCATGACCCAACAGCTCACCATCGCCCTATCCAAAGGACGCATCTTTGAAGAAACCCTGCCCTTGCTCGCCGCCGCAGGCATCGTGCCCAGCGAAGCCCCCGAAAGCTCGCGCAAACTCATCATCAGCACCAACCACCCCCATATCCGCCTTGTTATCGTGCGCGCCAGCGATGTGCCCACCTATGTGCAATACGGCGCCGCCGACTTTGGCATCGCTGGCAAAGATGTGTTGATTGAACACGGCAGCGAAGGGCTGTACCAACCGCTTGATCTCAACATCGCCAAATGCCGCATGATGGTTGCCGTGCAACAAGGCTTTGATTACGCCCACGCCTCGCAAGCAGGCAAACGCCTGCGCGTTGCCACCAAATACCCCAGTATCGCCGCCGAACACTTCGCCGCCAAAGGCGTGCACGTGGACATCATCAAACTCTACGGCTCAATGGAACTCGCGCCCCTAGTTGGATTAAGCGATTGCATCGTGGATTTGGTCTCCACAGGCGGCACGCTCAAAGCCAACAACCTAGCAGCCGTTGAACACATCGCCGATATATCCAGCCGCCTGATTGTGAACAAAGCCGCGCTTAAAACCAAATATGCGCTGCTGAATCCGATTATTGAAGCGTTTGCTGGGGCAATTCCAAATTGAACGTGTTGAATGGGCTCATGAACGAGTAGGCAGCCTGAAAATACGTTTGCATGGGTATTGTTTACATCGTGTTTAAGAATAAGAGCATCAAACATTGCTTGATCGCTTTTTCAGGCTGCCTACTGCGCCACAAATTAGAAATAGCAAACAAAGCGCAAACCGATTTTCAGGCTGCCGCAATCATCGTCTCGCTATAAAAAATAGGCAGCCTGAAAACCACACGGTTAATCCTGCCGCCAACGCTTACCCCAAGGCACAAATCCTTTTTCAGGTTGCCTTTAACGAGTGTTTACCACAAAGCACCCTCCCTGCTGGCGCAGCCGAGTGGAACACGATTTTTCGGGGGAAAAGGACAAAACTGTTTGAGCAGCGAAGCTGCGAGTTTTTTGTCCGCCCGAAAAATCATGTGGAGCGAGGGAAGTTTGGCGTAGCCAAACCTGCAACCGCAGTCGCCTTTCTTTTGCTTACTTTTCTTTGGCGAAGCAAAGAAAAGTAAGTGCCCCATCGGCACGAGACGCATGGTTAAAGCTAATCGGATGCTTACCACAAAGCACCAATCCCCTTTTCAGGCTGCCTCAATCATTAGCCACAATAGGCAGCCTGAAAAACCAAACCAATCAATCCCCCACCCCACAAAGGAGTCCCCCCATGCCCCACCTCCTACTAGACCTCGCCCAAGCCCCCGCCCCAAAACGCAAAATCCCATACCACCGCGCCAAAGTCGGCTTATTCGTTACCCTCAAAGCCGCCAAACGCATGCTCGCGCCCGAAGAGCCCCACAGTCTCTACGTCTTGCCCAACAAAAAAGCCGCCCGCAGCATCGCGCAAGCCGCCGCCGACATCCTGCAACACCACCCCAGCGCCCAAATCGCCATCGTCTCCCCGCGCAAAAAACTGCGCCCTTATTTGCACGAACTCCACATCAAATACCCCCAAGCTCGCCTGTTGCACAAGAAAAAACTCGGCAAAGCCACGCGCCAATTTCTCAAACAAGCAAGGCAGCCTGAAAAAGCAAACACGCAAACAGAACAACAGCTTATTGAACACGCCGCCCAAAGCGTGCAACAAGCCGTTGCCCAAATTGCCCCAGCGCCCACTTTCGCCCCAGCGCCCAGCCCCAGCAGCAACATCACCACCGCGCTCGCCCTGCTGAAAAAAAATCGCCCCAAGAAAAAACACGACCTCTTACGCCTGCTAACCGAACACAGCAACCCCAAACTTGCACAAGAAATGCTTGCAGCGTTGCAAAGCGCAGGCAAAATCCACATAGATGCCGCCGAAAACGTGCGCTATCAATAAACCGCGCCACCTTGCAAACTCATCCCAAGGAATCCCATGACTAATTACTACAAATTCCTCCGTCTTCCGCCCAACGCCAGCCTTGCCGACATCCAAGGCAAGCTCAAACTCGCCGCCCAAAGCGGCAAAGTGCCGATTGAAATTTTGCACGAAATCCGCGACACCCTATACGACAACGAAAAACGCCGCGCCTACGATGCCGCCTTGCGCCAAGCCGACCCCGCGTTTTTCCAACCGCCTGCCGCCGCATCCGCCAAATCGCAATCGCAGTCGCAGCCGAAGTCAAAATCCAATCCGCAAGCCCAAGGCAAAGCGCAGCCAGCCAACAGCGACCGCCGCGCCAACGCATCCCGCGCCGCGCCTGCCCTTGCCAACCATCATGCCCTGCTTTCCAGCCGCAACATCATTCTCGCCCTATGCGCTCTCGCCATGCTCACATGGCTGCTGCCGTGGGCAAACACGCCGCTCAAAAGCTATCTGGGCATCTCGCTCAACTTCCGCCTGCTCGCATGGGTGAACACCATCATCTTCGCCGCCACCGCCGCCAAAGTATGGCTAGACGACAAGCAAGAGAAAGCCCCGGCCTACAACGAGCTGATGTTCGCCGCCCTTTTCGCCCTGCTGGTTCACGCGCAATACTATCTGCGCGTCAAACCCTTTTTTGAACGGCTGGGCACGCCCAAAGAAGTGCTCACCTACGGCATCGGTCTCTATGCCCAAATCATCGTTGCCACGCTGCTGCTGATTTACATCCTGTTTCTCAAAAAAACCGAGCAATAGATTTTCAGGCTGCCTCTCGCGCAAAAGGCAGCCTGAAAACATTAAACCCCATCCCAAGCCTTTTCAAGCTGCCTAACGCCCTCGCATCAATCTCACCCATGATTCCATCCAGCTTTATCGACGACCTGCTCGCCAAAACCGACATCGTAGACATCATCGACCACTACGTCCCGCTGAAAAAAAGCGGCGCAAACTACATGGCGTGCTGCCCGTTTCACAAAGAAAAATCCCCCAGCTTCTCCGTCAGCCCCAGCAAACAGTTCTACCACTGCTTCGGCTGCGGCGCGCACGGATCCGCCATCGGCTTTGTGATGGAACACCAAGGGCTCAGCTTCCCCGAAGCCGTGCAACACCTTGCCGACCGCGTGGGCATGGGCGTGCCACACGACAACAAAACGCAGCCTGAAAACGCCGCCGAACGCGCCGCCCGCAAGCAACAGCAGCAAACGCTGGAATCCACCGTGCAAGCCGCCGCCACCTTTTACGCGCAACAACTGCCGCTTTCCGCCGCCGCCCAAGCCTATGCTGCCCAACGCGGCTTATCACCCGAAATCATCGCCCACTACGGCATCGGCTACGCCCCCGATGGCTGGACACCGCTCGCCCAAGTTTTCCAGCCCTATCCCAACGGCGAACTCATCGCCAGCGGCATGGTGATAGACCAAGACGGCAAGCAATACGACCGCTTCCGCCACCGCCTGATGTTCCCCATTCGTAACATTTCAGGCAGCATCATCGGCTTTGGCGGGCGCGTATTAGACGACAGCAAACCCAAATACCTCAATTCCCCCGACACCCCGCTGTTTGACAAAGGCAAAAACCTCTACGGGCTATACGAAGCCCGCCAAGCCATCAAAGACGCAGGGCGCATCCTCGTGGTGGAAGGCTACATGGACACCGTTGCCCTCGCCCAATACGGCATCGGATACGCCGTCGCCGCGCTGGGCACCGCCACCACCGCCGAACACATCAAAATCCTGTTCCGCCAAACCGACAACATCTATTTCTGCTTTGACGGCGACGCAGCAGGACAAAAAGCCGCATGGCGCGCGCTAGAAAACGCCCTGCCCCAGCTCAAAGACGGCAAAGCCCTACATTTTCTCTTCCTGCCCGCCGAACACGACCCCGACAGCTTCGTGCGCCAATTTGGCAAATCCCGCTTTGAAGAAGCCCTGCTGCACCAAAGCCGCCCACTATCGCAATACTTTTGGGACGTACTCACCGCCGATTTAGACCTTGCCAGCCAAGAAGGCAAAGCCGAGCTGGTCAAACGCGCCGCCCCTCATCTCGCCCAAATCACCCAAGCCCCCACCCTCGCCTACCTGCTCAAACAAAATCTCAGCGAGCAAACAGGCATAGACTCCACCAACCTCGCCTATCTAATGGGACAAGCCGCGCCGCAACGCCACGTTACCGCCAAACGCTACACCCTGCCGCGCGAAAGTTTCAGGCAGCCTGAAACCGCCACCCTTGTACAACGCCAAATCCGCACCCTGCTGCTCAATCCCCAATGGGCAGAACACGTCGCCATCCCCGACTACCTGCCCGCGCAAGGCGATTTCGCCTGCCTAATCGCCCTTGCCCACAGCTACCAAAACCACCCCAACATGACCGCTGCCCAAGCCATTGAACACTTCCGCAACACCCCCTTCGCCCACACCATAGACCACATCTTCCGCAACGCCCTGCAAAGCAAAGAAGACCTAGACGACAGCAGCGCAGAAAAACAACAAGAATTCCAAGACGGCATCGCCAAAATCATCACCGAACTCAAAAACAAACAAATCGCCCAGCTCAAACAACGTCTCTCGCAGCCCGAAACCAGCGACGAAGAACGCAAACGCCTCTCAATGCTGATTGTGCAACTGCTGGCGATTAAGTGATGAGAACAAGCAAGGCAGCCTGAAAATACTGAATCGCTTAATATCACAGCGCCTTGTTTAATGTTTTCAGGCAGCCTGAAAAATTCACCAAAAGGCAGCCTGAAAATCATTCTTGCCCTTTCAGGCTACCCCAGCGGTTAGCCAAAGGCAGCCTGAAAAAGCAAAAAGACCGAGCAATCTTAATCACTCGGTCTTTTCTCATTTCACATCACACAATCAACGATTCTGCGATTTCTCCTTATGCTGCAACAACGCGCGATCCAATTTATCCGCCATATTATCAATCGCCGCATACATATTATCGCCATTTTCCAACGCCTCAACGTGAAAATCCTTACCCGCCAAATGCACTTGCGCCACAGCCTTGCTTTGCACTTTTTCCACAGAAAGCGTAATCGTTGCCGAAATCATGCCGTCGGTGTGGCGAGCAATACGTTCTAATTTCTCGGTTACGCGCGCTTTAATGGCTTCGGTAACATCAAAATTGAGACCAGTGATTTTCAGATTCATGATGCAACTCCTTATACAGAGTGGTTAGGAAAGGCAGCCTGAAAATGCAGGGGCATTTCCAAGCGCGAAAGAAACTTATTCACGACGCTGTTGCACGGTAGGAATGCCAAGTTGTTCACGGTATTTTGCGACGGTGCGCCGCGCGATATTGATACCTTGTTGTTGCAGCAAGCGATGCAATGAACAATCGCTGTGCGGTTTGGTTTTGTCTTCATGTTCAACGATTTGCGCGATAACCGACTTAATGGCGTTGGCGCTGATGGCATTGCCTGTTTCGCTGTCGTTGATGGCTGCATTTTGGCTGAAAAAATAACGCAATGCAAATAATCCTTGCGGACAAGCCAGATATTTATTGCTCACCGCGCGCGAGATGGTGGACTCAGCAAGTTCCAGATGTTTCGCGCAATCTTTCAACAACATAGGCACCAAACCAATCTCGCCAAAATAGAAAAAATCTTGTTGATGAGCAAGGATGTATTCCGCAACGCGCAAGATGGTGCTTTTGCGCTGCTGCAACATATCAATTTTTTGTTTCGCGCCGTTGATTTTCTCGCGCCAAATCGGGTCTAAATCGCTGGTTTCTTGCAACGCCTCGACAATTTCGGTGTTGATTTGAATTTGCGGCATCGATTCATCATTGCTGATGGCGTACCACTCGCCCTTATCGTTCTTTTGCACAAATACATCCGGGCGAACGTATTGCGTGGGCTCTTCGCTGGCAAAACCATAAGAAGGGTAAGGGCGCAGGTCGGTGATGATTTTCAATGCTTCGCGCAAAATAGTTTCGTTGTACTCAGGCAATAATTTGCTGAATCGATTGATGTTTTTGGGCATATTTTGCGTGATTTGGTCTAGATGGCGCGTGACGATTTGCGCGGCGCAACGACGAGCATCGGATAGCGGCAAACGATCCAGCTGATACAGCAGCGATTGGGTTAAATCGGGGGTGGCGATGCCTGCGGGGTCAAACGCGCGTAGGTGTTCCAGCGCGATTTCCATGTCGTCTTCTTCCAGCATCCATTCCAGCGGCGTGTGTTCAATGATTTCTTCTATGGATTCGGTGAGATAGCCTTTTTCGTCCAAAAAATCAATCAGAATATGCACGCGGGCGGCTTCGGATGGCGTGAGCGGATGCTCGGCAACTTGCTTGTGCAAATAGGAATTGAGCGTTTCTTCTTGCGCAAGGTTTTCCCACGCGCTGCTGTCGTCATCATCCAAGCTAACGCCGCGCTTGGCGATGTCCACGGTGGTTTGCGGTGGTTCGTATGTTTTTTCAGGCTGCTCTACACGGTCAAGCAGGGGGTTATCGGCGAGCCAGTCTTCTACTTCGCGTTCAATTTCAATGCCCGACATCTGCAAAATACGCAAGGATTGCTGCATGTTTTGGCTGAGCTGCTGGGTTTGCCTGAGTTTGAGTTGGATGTTTGTACTGCTCATAACTTATTATTGTTGTTGTGTTAGTAATCAAAATTTTCACCGAGATAAACGGCTCGGACTTGTTCGTTATTCACCAGCTCTTCGGGTTTGCCTGTGGCAAGCACGGTGCCATCGCTGATGATGTAGGCGCGGTCGCAAATGCGCAGGGTTTCGCGCACGTTGTGGTCGGTGATGAGCACGCCGATGCCGCGTTCTTTCAAGAATTCAATGATTTTTTGAATATCAATCACGGCGATGGGATCGACGCCGGCAAAGGGTTCGTCTAACAAAATAAATCTTGGCTGCATCGCCAGCACACGGGCGATTTCTACGCGGCGGCGTTCACCCCCTGATAGGGCAGGCGCAGGGCTGTGGCGCAGGCGTTCAATGTTGAGATCGGCGAGCAGTTTGTTGAGCTGGGTTTCAATTTGATGCTTGTCGCGCAGGCGGATTTCCAAAATGGCACGGATGTTTTGTTCTACCGTCATTTTGCGGAAGATGGAGGCTTCTTGCGGCAGATAGCCGATGCCTGCTTGGGCGCGTTGGTGGATGGGGCTGTGGCGCAGCTCTTCGCCGTTGAGCGTGATGCTGCCTGCATCGGCGGCAATCAGTCCCACAATCATATAAAAGCTGGTGGTTTTGCCCGCGCCGTTGGGCCCGAGTAAGCCGATTACTTCGCCGCTGCTGATGTCTAGCGAGAAGTCTTTAACAACTTGGCGTTTTTTGAAGGTTTTTTGCAAACCTGATACATGAAGATGGGAGACTTGGGTCATGGTTGGGCTCGAAATGGCTTTTCAGGCTGCCTTAGGCTGATGATTGCTGCGCGATAAAGGCAGCCTGAAAACGTTGAGATGCGATGATGAGATGTTAAGTGGACAAGATGTCCAGCTTATAACATGAATATGGGTTAGGCAGCCTGAAAATCAATACAAGGCTGCGCACCGTTATTTTTTCTTATCGCCTTGCGCGGTGGATGGCTGGATGATGATGTGCACGCGCGGATTGTCTTTACCGCCTGTGGTTTTGCCGCCCAGCACGGTGTAAACCTCGGTTTTGGTGTTGTAGCTGATGGCGTTGCCTGTGGCAACATCGCCGCCACGGCGCACTTTGGCGTTGCCCACCAGCTTAACGGTGTTGTTGGTGGACGTGTATTCGGCTCTATCGCCCCAGCCTTCGGCAAGCCCTTTGTTGTCGTCAAGCTCTTGGCGGAAGTAAACAGGCGAGCCTTGGGCGTTGATGGTTTGATTGCCGCTTTGGTCTTTTACCAAGCGCACAACGTTGGCGCGCATATTGAGCGTGCCCTGTGTGATGATGACATTGCCTGTGAACACGGTTACTTGGTTTTTTTGATCCAGCGAGCCTTGGTCGGCATCAATGGAAATGGGCTGCTGGCGGTCGCTTTCTAGGGCGTGGGCGTTCAGGCTGCCTAAGGCGAGCGCGATGGCGAACAATGCGGTTTTATTTGAGATCATAGATTTGTGCTTTCACTTTGGATTTGAGATTGAGCAAGCCGTTTTTGTTGTCGTAGGTTAAGCCTGTTGCCGTACCTTGCGAACGGCCGTATTCGTATTGCACGGGGGCATCGGTTTCGGCGATTTGGGTTTGCGTGTCCACATTCAGATAATCGGTTGCCACTTTGCCTGCGGGGCGCTCGGCATCGGGATTTTTGATTAGGACAACGTTTTGTTCAAAAAAGACTTTTTTGCTTGCCAGTTCGTAGCGGGCGGTTTGGCTGGATACGGTGTATTGCTCGTTGTTGTCGCGGTAGGTTTTCAGCGTGGGCTGTTGAAAATAGACGTTTTTTTGGTCGGGCAACTGCCATGCGCGCGGGGCGGTGAGATCTTGATTCAGGCTGCCTGAAATATCGTAGCGGATGCCGTGGATTTGCGTCATGGTGTATTGCGGCTGCGCGGGGTCTAGCTTGACTTCTTCAATCACTACTTCGCTTACGCGCCCAAGCCACGAAGTTAAGCCGCCCAAAATCAGGGCGAGCGCAAGGGGGAACAGAAGGCTGCGAAATCGGTTCATTTGGTGTACTCGGCTAGGGCGTCGCTTAATGTGTTTTGCGCGTGCATGATGAGATCGGTGATTTCGCGCACTGCGCCGAAGCCGCCGCTTTTTTGGGTGGTGTATAGCGCGTGTTCTTTAACATAAGCATGGGCGTTGGCAACAGCAAATGGGAAGCCGCAGCGCGTCATGACGGGCAGGTCAATCACGTCGTCGCCAACAAAGGCGGTTTCTTGTGCGGCGATTTGGATTTGCGCACAAAGTTGGGCGAAGGCTTGTTGTTTGTTTTCTACGCCATGCAGATAGTGGTTGATGCCGAGCTGGGCGGCGCGATGGGCGACGGCGGGGTCGTTGCGGGCGGTGATGATGGCGGTTTGCACGCCTGTGTTTTGCAGCATTTTGATGCCGTGTCCGTCTAATGTGTTGAATGCTTTGATGATTTCGCCGTTGCTGCCGATGAAGAGTTGCGCGCTGGTGAGCACGCCGTCCACGTCTAAAATTAGCAGTTTGATGTCGTGTAGGTGTTGTTGGCGTTCGGGGGAAAGGGGGGCAAACATGGTTTGTGGCAGCCTGAAAGTGGGATATTTAGGCTATTTTAACAGATTGGGGCGGGATAAGCATTTTTTGTGCCAAACGGGGGGCGGGGGAAGGTAAAGGTATTTTTGGGGCAGCCTGAAACGGGAATGGAACGGCGACGGCTCGTCGCCAGATTGCTTAATTAAACAGAGCATGGTTGATTTGCCAAGATATCGGCGAGCCGCCGACGCTCCATTGGATTGGTTTTCAGGCTGCCTTTGTTTACAGGATTAGGCAGCCTGAAACCGTATCCATTCAACAAAAAATCGTTTGGCTTATCCCAAACGGCTTTGCGTTTTCAGGCTGCTTCTTTACAAAGAGCAATCTCTAATGCAGCCTGAAAATGGAGCAATTAAAACTTGCATTCCTTATTTTCAGGCTGCCATTGCCGTGCTGCCATTCGCCACCCAAGGCAGCCTGAAAACCCACCCCCTGCGCAAACCAACACTACGCAATCTCCATCGGCGCAAACGATTTGACCACGTCGTCCACGGCTTTCACGCGCGCAAGGAAGTCTTCCAATTGGGCGAGCGGCAGTGCGGATGCGCCGTCGCATTTGGCTTGGCTGGGGTTGGCGTGGCTTTCTAAAAACAAGCCTGCCAAGCCTGTTGCCATGCCTGCTAGTGCTAGGTCTAGCACTTGGCTGCGTCGTCCGCCTGATGCGGCTGCGCCGCTTTCGCGCTGTTGCAGCGAGTGGGTTACGTCAAAAATAATCGGCAGGTTGTGGCAGGTTTTTTTCATCACGCCAAAGCCGAGCATATCTACCACCAGATTGTCGTAGCCAAATTGTGCGCCGCGCTCGCATAGGATGACTTTATCGTTGCCTGCTTCGTGGAATTTTTCCACGATGTTTTTCATTTGGCTGGGGCTTAAAAACTGGGGTTTTTTCACGTTGACGACGCGGTTGGTTTTTGCCATTGCCGTTACCAAATCGGTTTGGCGGGCGAGAAAGGCGGGCAGTTGCAAGATGTCGCACACTTCGGCAACGGGGGCGCATTGGTGCGGCTCATGCACGTCGGTGATGATGGGGCAGCCGAATTCTTGTTTGACTTTGGCGAAGATGCGCAAGCCTTCGTCTAGCCCTACGCCGCGATAGGAGTGGATGGATGAGCGGTTGGCTTTGTCAAACGAGGCTTTGAAGATGAAGGGGATGCCGAGTTTTTGCGTTACTTGGATGTAGTGTTCGGCGGCGTGCAGCGTGCTGGTTAGGTCTTCTAGCACGTTGATGCCGCCAAAGAGTACAAACGGGGCTTGGTTGTTTAGGGTGATGTTGTGGTGGGAAAGCATGGGGTGTCCTTTGGGTTGGGTTTTGCGCTTGAAGCCGTTTTCAGGCTGCCTAATTGCTGTATGTGCCTGTTACGCTGGCGGTGGCGAGAATGTGCCCTTGCATGGCGTAGTGCAAATCGTTGTAGCGAAAGCCTTGCGGCAGGTTGAGCTGGGTGTCTAGCGCATACACGGTTAAATCGTAGCGATGCGGGCAGTTGGGCGGTGTCATACCGCCGTATGCGCTGGCTTCGGCGATGCTTAATTCGCCTAACACGCTTGCCCACGAGTTTGCGCCTTGCGTGTAGCCTTGCGCGGCGATGCTGTCGTTTTCGGGCACGCTCTCGGCGGTTAAATCGGCAATCAGCCAATGTATCCACACGAAGCCTGCGGCGGTAACCGCGTCTTTGTCGTCTAACACGACGGCGTAGGATTGCGTGCCTGCGGGCGCATCGCTGATGCTAAACGGGATGGAGCGGCTGGGCATGCCGTTGGGGCTGAAATCGCTGCCGCGTTTGCCAAAGCGGTCGTGGAATACGCCGTTTTCTATGGCGGGAGTGTGAACTTGCATGGGGGGGCTCCTTATGGTGGTTAGGCTGAGCTAAATTGGTTTTCAGGCTGCCTTGAGGGAAATCATAGGCAGCCTGAAAACAGGAAAACGCGATGCGCGAAGCAAACCAGCGTTTCAGGCTGCCCTTGGTGGGGCAAGTTTAGCCGCGAATTTTCGCCAGCGTTTTGGTGGTGGACGTTTGATGCAAAAACGGAATGCTGTGCACGCTGCCGCCGCGCGCCAAGGTTTCCGCCGCGCCCACAATGTTTTCAGGCTGCCAATCGCCGCCTTTCACCAACACATCGGGCTGCACTTGCGCAATCAAATCGGTAGGCATATCGCTGTCAAACCACGTTACCACATCCACGCTCGCTAGCGCTGCTGCCACCGCCGCGCGGTTTGCCAGCGGGTTAATCGGGCGGTCGTCACCCTTGCCTTGCCGCCGCACCGAATCATCGGTGTTCAGCGCCAAAACCAAGCTGCCGCCAAGCGCGCGGGCTTGGGCAAGGTAGGTAACGTGTCCGCGGTGCAGAATATCAAAGCAGCCATTGGTGAACACCAGCGGGCGGGGCAAATGCGCCAGCGCGGCGGGCAGCTGCTCGGGCGCGATGATTTTTTGCTCAAAATCGGGCAAGGCGTAGTCGGTCATGCTGTCTCCTAAATCTAAATAAAAAGCGTATTTTAGCGTTGGAATGGGTTTTCAGGCTGCCTATGCTGCTGGGGCAGCCTGAAAAAATCCGCGCCCATTAAAAGCGCGGATTGTTTGGTTTAGCCTTGGCGGGTTTCCACCTGAATCATCTCCACCGCAATCACGGCGGCTTCGGCGCGTGGCACATCGCTGCGGCGCAAGCGCGGTTCGGGCGCGGGCTGCACGCGTTCGGCTTCGGCTGCCAGCGCGGCGGCATCGGTTTCCACAAACTGCAAACCTGATGCGGCAACGATTTCGGCAAGATTGAAAGACGGCGCGGCGGCTGTTGCCACGATGGTTTCAGTTTCAGTCTCAACTTCTGCCGCAACGGCAAGCGTTTCAACGCTTGGCGCATCCGTTTTCAGGCTGCCTAACACGGCGACATCGTGTGCAATCGCATCGGGCGCATCTGCTGCTTCTGGCGCATCTGCCACAGCTTCATCGGTTTTCAGGCTGCCGTTTAACACCGCAGCTTGCGTTTGTTCCACTTGATCAATGGCTTGGTTGATTATCACCGCTTCGCTGTTCAGCAGCGCGCTTTGCTCTGCCGCAGCAGGCGCATCCGTTTTCAGGCTGCCTGCTGCATCATCCGCCGCTGGGCTAGCTGGCGCATTGCCCGCTTCAATCGCCAAAACGTGTGCCACGGCTTCGCGCACGCGCTGTGCAATCGCTTCCACCGAATCAGGCGCAGGCGCAACGGTTACGCGCACGGCTTCGCCATTGTTTTGTTTGGACGAACGGCGACGGCGTTTGTTTTCATTGCCGCTCTCTTGATTTTCGCCGCGCTCATCATCGCCCAAGCGCACCACCACGGGTTTTTGCTTGCGATTGCGGCTGGATTTTTTGCCGCTCTCTTTTTCAGGCTGCCCTTGTGCTTCGGCAACTTGGGCAACGTTGGTAACGCTGTCGTCTGCCACTGCATCCGCCACTTGGTTGGCGTTTGCTTGATTGCGGTTACGATTGCGCTGCTCGCCTTTGTTGCGGCTGTTGCGCGGTTCTTTTTCCGCTTTGGCAGCGTTTTCAGGCTGCATCAAGGTTTGCGCGGCGGCGTTTTCTGCGTTGGCATTGGCGTTGGCATTATTGCGATTGCGCGAATTTTTGCTCTCGCCGTTGTTACCATTGCTGTTGTTGTCCGCATTGCTGTTGTCGGCTTTTTCGGCGTTGTTTTCGCGGCGTTTATTGCGGCGGTTGCTGCGTTTATTGCTGGTGCCGCCGCTGCGTTCGTTGCGGCTAGCAGATTTTTTCTCAGGCGCGGCAGGCTCACTGCTGGTTACGCCAAACAATTTTTTCAGCCAGCCTTTAAAGCTATCCCACCAAGATTGGCTGCTGCTGGCAACCACAGGCGGCGGCGACGAATGGTGCACACCTTTCACCGCAGGCTCAGGACGCGTGGCTTTTTCGCCTTTTTTGTTGGCAAAAGGCACAGTCTCGCTGTTTTCAGGCTGCGCTACACGCTTATAGCTGGGCGCAGCGTTGTCTTCCATATCGTCCACGCGGATGCGCGAGATTTCATAGTGTGGATTTTCCAAATGCGGATTCGGAATCAGCATCACCGAAACATCCAGCCGCTCTTCCATGCCAAACAATTCGGCGCGTTTTTCGTTGAGCAAAAACGTCGCCACATCAACAGGCACTTGCGCGTGCACTTCGCCTGTGTTTTCTTTCATCGCTGCGTCTTGAATCAGGCGCAAAACGTGTAGCGCGGTGGATTCAATGCTGCGAATCACGCCTGTGCCTGCGCAGCGCGGGCAAGCGATGTGGCTGGATTCTGCCAGCGCAGGTTGCAAGCGTTGGCGCGACAATTCCAACAAGCCAAATTTGGACAATTTGCCCATTTGCACGCGCGCACGGTCGCGTTTGAGCGCGTCTTTCAGCGTGTTTTCCACTTCGCGCTGGTGCTTCGCGTCTTCCATGTCAATAAAGTCAATCACCACCAAGCCGCCCAAATCGCGCAGGCGCATTTGGCGAGCAACTTCTTCTGCCGCTTCCATGTTGGTGCGGAACGCGGTTTCTTCGATGTCTGCGCCGCGTGTGGAGCGGGCGGAGTTCACGTCCACCGACACCAAGGCTTCGGTGTGGTCAATCACAATCGCGCCGCCGCTGGGCAGCGTTACTTCGCGCGAGAACACGGTTTCAATTTGTTGTTCAATCTGCAAACGCGAAAACAGCGGAATATGGTCATCATACAGTTTCAGCCTGCCTAAATTATTGGGCATCACATAGCTCATAAATTCAGACACTTGCTCGTAAACTTCGGGGTTATCCACCAAAATTTCGCCGATGTCGGGGCGGAAATAATCGCGGATGGCGCGAATTACCAGCGAGCTTTCCATAAACAGCAAATAAGGCTCGGGATGGGCAGCCGCGGCTTCTTCAATGGCACGCCAAAGTTGCAATAAATAATTGAAATCCCAAGCCAATTCTTCTGATGTGCGCCCAATGCCTGCGGTGCGGGCAATCAAGCTCATGCCGTGCGGCACATCCAATTGCGCCATCGCTTCTTTCAACTCAGCGCGCTCTTCGCCTTCAATGCGGCGCGATACGCCACCGCCGCGCGGGTTGTTGGGCATCAACACAAGGTAACGCCCTGCTAGGCTGATGTAGGTGGTGAGCGCTGCGCCTTTGTTGCCGCGCTCGTCTTTTTCCACTTGCACAATGACTTGCATGCCTTCTTTAAGCACGTCTTGAATGCGCACTTTGCCGCCTTCGTAGTCTTGAAAATAGGCGCGGGAAACTTCTTTAAACGGCAAAAAGCCGTGCCTATCCATGCCGTAATCCACAAAGCAGGCTTCTAGCGAAGGCTCAATGCGGGTAATGGTGCCTGTGTAAATATTGCCTTTGCGTTGCTCTTTGCCGAGCGTTTCAATGTCTAGGTCAATCAGGGTTTGACCATCCACAATCGCCACGCGCAATTCTTCTGCTTGGCGGGCGTTAAATAGCATTCTTTTCATTTGTTTTTAGTACCTTATGAGTGGGCACTTTGAGATAATCAGTTTTGAACCGCCCTGCCGCGTGCTGCCGTAAGCAAAACGATACGGTGCGGCGTGTGGGCGTGAAGAGCGATATTAAAGAACTGGGAT
Source organism: uncultured Kingella sp. (assembly GCA_963520365.1). Classification (GTDB taxonomy): domain Bacteria; phylum Pseudomonadota; class Gammaproteobacteria; order Burkholderiales; family Neisseriaceae; genus Kingella_B. The sequence continues at coordinate 3,298 of CAUQQW010000020.1, read as the reverse complement.
GGCGGCGCGGTTGAAATCGCGATTGGATTTTCAGGCTGCCTTTGGGAGGATTTGCTGCATATTTCATTCGCAAAACGAAATTCATGTTTTTTGAATGATGGGATTGATGCTGCAACAAATGGAAACTGGGTTAGCCGTCGTCTTCGGGCTGATTTAGGGCTCAATTTGATTATGATTTTATTGGTTAGGCTGTTTGCCAATAAAGTAAAACGTCAAAGTGCGTTATTTTGTAAAATGGATGGCTACGGCTTTTTTATGCAATAAATTCATTTTCAGGCTGCCGATGTATTGGTTTCATTCATCTTTTATTTCAAAGCCGTATGCGCTGAAAATGGCGTTTTAGGCAGCCTGAAACCGCCCAAAACAAGTTTCGGATTATAGAGAAAATGGCATCGTTTAGCAAAGAAATAGTCAATCATATCAGCGTGACAGAACACGAAGCGGGGCAACGTCTTGATAACTATTTGATTAAAATTTTAAAAGGCGTTCCCAAAAGCCATATCCACCGCATTATTCGCGGCGGCGAGGTGCGCGTGAACAAGGGGCGTGCCAAGCCTGATTGGCGCGTGGCGGCGGGCGATGTGGTGCGGATTCCGCCGATTCGCGTGGCGCAGCCTGAAAACGCTGTTAGCAGCCTGAAAAACATTCCTGCGCGGCAGTTTGATGTGGTGTTTGAGGATGATGCGCTGCTGGTGATCAACAAGCCCAGCGGCGTGGCGGTGCATGGCGGCAGCGGCGTGAGTTTTGGTGTGATTGAGCAGCTGCGCCAGTCGCGCCCCGAGGCGAAATATTTGGAGCTGGTGCATCGGCTGGACAAGGACACCAGCGGCTTGCTGATGATTGCGAAAAAGCGCAGCGCATTGGTGAAGCTGCATGAGATGCTGCGCAACGACCACCCAAAGAAGATTTATCTGGCGCTGGGCGTGGGGCAATGGCAGCCTGAAAACCGCCATGTGAAGCTGCCGCTGGTGAAATACACGGGCACGGCGGGCGAAAAGATGGTGCGCGTGGACGAGGCGGGGCAGTCGGCACACACGGTTTTTCGCCTGCTGGATACGTTTTCAGGCTGCCTAACGCATTCGGTGGGCATTTCGGCGCTGAGCTTGGTGGAGGCGACGCTGAAAACGGGGCGCACGCATCAAATTCGGGTGCACATGCAGGCGAGCGGCTGCCCGATTGCGGGCGATGAGCGTTATGGCGATTATCAGGCGAACAAGCGGCTGAATAAGCTGGGCTTGAAGCGGATGTTTTTGCACGCGCATCGGTTGGTTTTGGCGCATCCGTTGTCGGGCGAGATGTTGGATTTGGTGGCGGGGTTGCCTGATGAATTGGAGCGGGTGGTGGAGCGGTTAGCGGCGGGGGGAGAGGCAGCCTGAAAATGTGAAAATTGGTTTTCAGGCTGCCTTTGGGTGGTTGGCTGGAATGTGGTTTAACGATATGGCGGCTGTATGCCGTTTAATTTTGAATTTGGAGAGATGATGATGTTTGATTTATGTAGATTTTTTAAACCGTTGAATGGGGTTTTGGTTGGGCTAATGTTGGCTTGTGCTGCACCTGCATGGGCGGATGATAAAACTCAACTTCAACAAGGAGTAACAGCATACGAAGCAGGTAATTACGCCCAAGCCTTTCGTTTATGGCAACCGTTTGCGCAACAAGGTAATGCTGGGGCGCAATACAATCTAGGTGTGATGTATGCCAAGGGGCGTGGTGTAGTGCAGGATGATAAACAAGCTGTATCATGGTTTCAAAAGGCAGCGAATCAAGGCGATGCTAAGGCACAATACAATCTAGGTACGATGTATCTTGAAGGTCGTGGCGTAGCGAGAAATGATAAACAAGCACTAGCTTGGCTTCAAAAAGCAGCTCAACATGGGCATATTAAGGCTCAGAATAATTTGGGGATGATGTATGCTAATGGTTGGGGCGTGGCACAAGACGATAAACAAGCGGTAGCATGGTTTCAAAAAGCGGCTAATCAGGGGTTGGCTGCTGCGCAAAACAATTTAGGTACGATGTATGCACATGGGCGAGGTGTGGCGCAAGACTACCAACAAGCCAAAGCATGGTGGCAAAAAGTGCTGGCGCAACCTGATACAGCAGATAATGCCGAAGCCAAGGTGGCTGCCCGCGCTGGTTTACAACAATTACGCAATATGGGCATTCGCTAACCCTCCCAACCAAATAGGCAGCCTGAAAACCTCAAAAAACGGTTTTCAGGCTGCCTTATATATAACCGCCTACAACGCCACCCCCATTTCCCACTATAATTCGCCCTTTCGTTTTCAGGCTGCCTGATGCCTACCCCCCCAATCAACAAGGAATGCTTATGACTCCCCTACCCTATTCCCCCGAAATCGCGGCAAGAATGAACGATGGCGCAGAAACGCCGATTGCCCCCAGCGCGCAGTTTTACCACACCGCAAACGGCTACTGGATTGCATGGCAGCCTGAAATCGCCGCCGTATTGCCACCCAATTTGCCCGACGACGAATCCTGCGATTGGATTGAAGGCACGGAAAGTTTGGCGGAATTGGTGAGCCTGATTGAAAGCGGCGATTACGAAGCCTTGCTCGCCGCAGATGCCGACGAACCTGCACACCACCACGGCTGCGGTTGCGGCTGTGCGCACGATTGAGGCAGCCTGAAAATGAGCATGAATTTATGGCTGTTGGCAAGGCAAGCAGGGGCGGCGGCGTGTTTGCGCTTTCGCCCTGCGCCGTTTTATGCGTATGGTTTGCCCGTGTTTGCGCTGGTGCTAGCGGCGGTGGGCATGGTAAACGCGGTGGCGTTGAAGCCATTTTTGGGCGCGAGTGATGCGGCGCTGGGCTTTGGTTTTTTAACCGCGGTAACGCGCTGGCTGGTGCTTTCGCGCGTGTTTTGGGAAATGCTGCGCGCGCCCGATGGCGAACGCGTGCCGTTTTTGGGCTACATTTTGGCAACCGATGCGCTGGTTATCCCCACACTGTTTGCGCTGCCCTATCCTGAAATGCGCTCGTGGGTAGGCTTGTGGAACACTTGGTGTTTTTGGGTGCAATTTGCGGGCGCGGTGGCGGTGAGCGGGCAGCGTCCCTTGCGCGTGGCAGGTGCTTATTTGGTGTATTGGTTGGCATCTTCGGTGCTGCTGTTTGTGTTTTTGCTGATGTTTGTTTCGGCAGGCTGGTTTGATGTGAACGAGCTCAATGCCAATGCAATCAAAATGTTAGAAACCATGCGCGCGCAGCATTAAGGCAGCCTGAAAATAAAAGGGGCTGTCCTAGATAACTCAGGAAATTCCACTTAAGTTAGAATCTTCCTT
>CAUQQW010000019.1:0-23776 GCA_963520365.1 uncultured Kingella sp. | reverse complement strand
TATTCGTATCCACTGAATACAAAATCCGCTCGCGCAGATAACGAATACAGGTTCTGAGCAAAAGAAAGGCGACCCCGACGTGCAGGTTTGGCTGCGCCAAACTTCCCTCACTCCGCATCCTTTTTTCGGCGCGTGCGAACTAGTCGCACTTCGTGCGCCGTCGGACAAGCGCACGCTTGTTTCCGAAAAAAGAATGCTGCGTTCGGCTGGACGTAGGGGAGTGGGCAGTAGTGTCAAACGTTTGTTATGGATTGACCAAAATGGGGCAGCCTGAAAACTGGGGAATGGTTTTCAGGCTGCTTTTTGGATGGTTTTTGTGATGGGAGAGATTGGGCTGTCTTTATTATTGAAAGTTACTCAGAAGGCAGCCTGAAATGGGTATGGAGCGGCGACGGCTCGTTGCCAACAGTTTATTAAATAGAACATGGCTGGTTTGCCAAGATGCAAGATGTCGGCGAGCCGCCGACGCTCCATTGTTCCATTGGGTTAGTTTTCAGGCTGCCTTGGGAATAGGGCAGGGCATAGTCATTTAACAACTAACAACTATTAAAGCAGCCTGAAAACCGCATTACCCCCAAACGCAGCCTGAAACCCTATTCCGTGCAAATCGCCTGCTTCGGTACGCGCGCCATGTTCCAATTTGCCACCGCCCAATCCAACACATCGCGCGGGCGGTTCACTTCGGGCGCGGGCGGGATGTTGAGATAGGCGCACACTTGGCGCAGCAAGATTTCTTGTGCCGACAAATCCAGCGCGGGAGCGAGCGTTTGCTTGCTCCACTTTTGCCCTTGCGCATTCACCAGCAGCGGCAGATGCGCGTAATGCGGCGTGGGCATTTTCAGGCTGCGTTGCAAATACATTTGGCGCGGCGTGGAAACCAGCAAATCCTGCCCGCGCACAATATGCGTGATGCCCTGCGCGGCATCGTCCACCACCACCGCCAGCTGATACGCCCAATAGCCATCGGCACGCAGCAGCACAAAATCGCCAATATCGTGCGCCAGATTTTGCGCATAATGCCCAACAATCTCGTCTTCAAACGCAATCGTTTCATCGCGCACCATCATGCGCCAAGCGGGGGGTTTGCGCGTGTTCTGATGCAGCCTGAAAACGTTATTCGGGCGACACGCGCCGTTGTACACAAAACCATCCACGCCCATTTGCGCGGCAGCGTGCCAATCTTTGCGACTGCAATAGCAGGGATACGCCAAGCCTGCGGTTTTCAGGCTGCCTAATGCGGCTTGATACAGCGCGTGGCGTTGGCTTTGATACACCACTGCGCCGTCCCATTCAAATCCGAATTTTTCTAATGTGAACAAGATGTTATCCGCTGCGCCTGCCATTTCGCGCGGCGGGTCTAGGTCTTCCATGCGCACTAGCCATGCGCCGCCGTGGGCGCGTGCGTCGGCGTAGGATGCGACGGCGGTTAAGAGCGAGCCGATGTGCAGCAGGCCTGTGGGGCTGGGGGCGAAACGTCCGATGTAGTGGGGCATAGGGCAGCCTGAAAAGGGGGAAAGGGCGAATTATACGATTTTTGCGCTGGGCGTTTGGGCTGCGCGGAAACTTGTTGCGCTTGTTTTGGTTGTGTAGAAACTTGCTGCGCTCGTTTTAGCGCCCGTTTTAGCTCCGCAGAAACTCGCTGCGCTCGTTTTCAGGCTGCCGCAAATACAGTAATATCGCGCCCCAAAATAATCGCAAAACGCATCGCCCGTTCATTGTTCAACACCTTCATTTTCAAAAGGCAATCACCAAAATGCTACTCGCCCTTTCCCTGCAAAACTTCGTCATCGTAGAAAAACTTAACCTAAACTTCCAAAACGGCTTCACCGTGCTCACTGGCGAAACAGGCGCGGGCAAATCCATCACGCTGGACGCCATCGCCCTATTGCTCGGCGACAAAGCCGATTACAGCCAAATCCGCACAGGCGCAAACGAAGCGCAGCTCTCTGCCTTGTTTGACATCAGCGAGCATCCCATTTTGCAAGCCGAATTGCGTGAACAAGGCCTGCTGGATGACGACAGCAGCGAGCTAGCCATCCGCCGCACCATTGATATAAAAGGCAAAAGCCGCAGCTACATCAACAACCAAGCCGCCACGCTTGCCCAGCTTAAACACATCGGCTCGCAGCTGATAGACATCCACGGACAAAACGCCCACCACTCGCTCAACCAAGAATCCGCCCAACGCCAATTGCTAGATGCCTTTTCAGGCAGCCTGAAACTGGTTGAGCAAACCCAAGCCGCCTACCAAGCATGGCAAAGCGCGCAACAAGCGCTGAGCGATGCGCAAACCCAAGCCGAAAACATCGCCATAGAGCGCGAACGCCTAGAATGGCAATACAACGAGCTAGACCAAATCGCCCTCGAAACAGGCGAATGGGAAAGCCTAAACCAAAGCCACGACAGCCTTGCCAACGCCGCCGAGCTGCTGCAAGCGGCAAACGAAGTTTTGGAATACATAGACAGCGACAACGGCATCGCCCGTCAAATCAGCCGCAGCCAGCGCACCCTAAACAAGCTGGAGCACATAGAACCGCGCTTTGCCGAAAGCCTAGAAATGCTAGACAGCATAGAAGCCGAATTAAGCGAAATCAGCCGCAACCTGAGCGGCGTGTTAAGTGACATAGAAATCAACCCCAACGAATTGCACGCCAAAGAAGAGCGCATCAGCGAGCTGATGAGCATCGCCCGCAAATACCGCATAGAGCCCGAAGAGCTGCCTAACAAGCTGGCAGAAATTCAGGCTGCCTTGCAACAGCTAGAAGCCGCCACTGATATTGAAGCGCTGCAAAAAAACGTTGCCCAAGCGCAAGATGCCTATATGCAAATCGCCCAGCAGCTATCCAGCGCACGGCACAAAGCCGCCAGCAAGCTCGCCCACGAAACCACCGAACACATGCAAACACTCGCCATGAAAGGCGCGAAATTCCACATAGAACTGCAACCGAGCAGCCCCACCGCGCACGGCTTGGAACACATCCAATACCAAGTTGCCGCCAACAAAGGCACGCCGCTGCGTCCGCTCAACAAAGTCGCATCAGGTGGTGAACTCGCCCGCATCAGCCTATCCATCCAAGTAGTAACCAGCCAATACACCCAAGTGCCCACGCTGATTTTTGACGAAGTGGACACAGGCATTGGCGGCGGCGTTGCCGAAACCGTGGGGCGCGCCCTGCGCACGCTGGGCAAGCAACACCAAGTGCTCGCCATCACCCACCTGCCGCAAGTTGCCGCCTGCGGCGAACACCATTGGCAAGTCGCCAAACACAGCGAAGGTGAGCAAACCGTGAGCGAAATCAGCGTGTTGGACGACAGCACGCGGGTAAACGAAATCGCCCGTATGCTCGGCGGCGAGAAAATCACCGACACCACGCGCCAGCACGCAGCGGAGATGCTGGCAAACGCGGCGAAATAGTTTTTCAGGCTGCCTATTGATGTTGCGATAGGCAGCCTGAAAACCCAAATGGCGCGGCGATGGTTCGTTGCCAAAGAATAAACGAGCGCAATAATATTGAACCCTGCTTTCAGGCTGCTTTTTGACACAGGAAACCGAATATGAAAGACATCAAACAACAATACAAAGAAGCCACCGCCGCTTTCCGCTGCCGCCCCAACCAGCATAACCACGAAGCCATCGCTCAGCTCTACGACCTCAAAGCCGCGCTGCAAAGGCAGCCTGAAAACCGCGAAACAGCCGAAATGCTGTCTGCCGTGTGCAGTTTGTTGGAGCTGCATTTGTCCGCATTGCGCGCGTTTGAGCCGTTTGCCGATACCGCCTGCCGCAAAGACCAAACCAAGCTGTTTAAACTGCGCGACAACGCCAGTTACAAGCAAGACAAATTTGCGCTCAAAGACATCCGCACCCTGCGCCGCCGCATTCCCGCCGTGCGCCCTCGCATGGACAACTTCATCACCGCCGACAACGGCGCCAGCTACCATTTGAACTGCGCCGTTACCGTGTGCAACAAAACCGTGCGCGGCAGCGAAGTGGAAATTTTTATCCATGCCGATGAACCTGCCACGCCCTATTTGGCGCGGGTTGCCGAGATGGTACGGCGTTTGGCGGACTATCCTGCGGAAAAACTGATGGCGGCATATAACGACAGCCCGTGTTTGGCGTTGGTGCAGAGCTTTGCCGAATACCGCGACAAGGAAGCGGATGAAGATTGGTTTGACGCGCTGGAAGTGTATTCGCTGGTGTTTGACTGCGGCGGCGGGCGCATTGTTACCACCATTACCGCAGGCGATATTTATTTGGGCGATGCTTATTTGATGGTTGAATTTGCCGATGATGCGCTGCAAGCGATAACGATTGATTATGACGAAACTTGAAATATAGTTGATTAAACAGACCATGATACGGTGTTGCCAATGCCCGTATGCACTATTCATGCAGGCTCTCGTTGCTGCCTATTTTAATCAACAATATACAAAACACGACGCAATAAAGGCAGCCTGAAAACGCTCATCCCGTTTTCAGGCTGCCTTTGCCATGCGCGCCTAGCGCAGCCAAACCAGCGGATTCATAATCTTATTGCGATAGCGCAGTTCCAAATACAAGCCTTGCTCGCCTGCGGGCAGCGTGCCGCTGGTGGCGATGGTTTGCCCTGCGCCAACGTGGCTGCCGTTGCTCGTGCTGATGTTGGATAAACCTGCATACACCGACATATAGCCGTTGCCGTGGTCAATAATCATCATATTGCCGTAGCCCGCTTGGTTGGCGGTGTAAACCACCGTGCCTGCGGCAATGCTGCGCACGGGCGCGGGCGCGGTGGCGATGAAGATGCCGCGCCATGTGCCGCCGCTGGGGCGAGCGGTGCCAAAGCGCCCGATAACGTTGCCTGATGCGGGCATGATGCCGCGCAGGGGTTTTTGGGCGGCAGGTTTGGCGGCTTCGGCTGGGGTTTCGGCGCGGCTGGATTGATTGGGGCGCAGGTTTAAATCTTCGCGCGTGAGCGTGGATTTGGGCTTGCTGCCGCGTTGCTCGGCATCTTGGGCGCGTTTGCGGGCTTCTTGCGCGCGTTTTTCGGCTTCGGCTTTGCGTTGCGCGTTTTGCTTGGCAACGATGTTGGCGATTACTTGGTTAAGCTGGCGCTCGTTGGCGTGCAGCTGGGCGAGTTTTTGCCGTTGCGCGCTGATGTCTTTGCTCAATTGGCTGCTGTTGGCTTGGGCTTGGCTGTGGGTTTGCCCGAGTTTTTTCAGTTTTTGACGTTGCTGGGCGGCGAGTTGCTCAATGCGTTTAAGCTCGGTGTTGATGGCTTGCTGTTGGCTGTTGAGCTCGCTTTGCTGTTGCACCAGTTTGTCAATCAGCTTTTTGTTGGCTTGATTGATGTGGCGGGTGTAGGCAAGAAAGCGGCTTTTTTGGTTGGCATCGCTGCTTTTGAGCAGCAGGGCGACGGCGGCGGGCTGCGGATTTTTGTAGTTGTTGGCAAGCAGCTGGGCAACTTGGGCTTTGGTGTTGCTGATATTGGTTTGCAGCTCGGATAGCGTGGCTTGCAGCGCGGTGAGCTTTTGCCATTCGGCTTGCTCGCGCTGGGCAAGCTCGTTGAGTTCGCGGCGGGCTTTGGCGATGGCGATTTGGGTTTCGCGCAAGATTTGCGCGGCGCGGCGTTGCGCGGCTTGCTTGGCGGCAAGGTCTTTTTCCGTGGCGGCGATGGCATCGCGCACGTTGCTTAATTCGGCGTTGGGATTGGGTGGATTATCGTTGGCGGCGGGGGCGATTTGCGGCGCGAGTAGGGCGATGCTGAGCAGCAGAGCGGCAGATGTTTTCATGAATTCGGTTTGTGTTAAGCGTTTGAAAATGGGGGCTATTATAGTGAGTTTTCTGCCTTACGGCATACCCCTTATATACCCAAATCAAAGATTTGGACAAAGGGGCAAGGCTGCCTTGATAGCGGCGGCAAAGGCAGCCTGAAAATGGGTGCATGGCGATGGGCTGTGTTTTCAGGCTGCCGCAGGGCAGGGCGGTTATGCGCTGCGCGAGATAGGCAGCCTGAAAAGCAAATATCCGCTGTTTACCGTATAATTCGCCGTTTTTTCAACCCTTTTCAGGCAGCCTGAAAACCAGATTCCAATCATGAAACCATCCATCCAATCCAAACTGCAAAACCTATCCCACCGCCTTGAAGAAGTAACCGCCTTGCTCGGCTCGCCCGAAGCCACCGCAAACATGGACAGCTATCGCCGTCTCAACCAAGAGCACGCCGAGCTTACGCCCATCGTGGAAACCTACCACGCCTACACCCAAGCGCAAAACGATTTGGCAGACGCGCAAGAAATGTTATCCGACCCCGAAATGAAAGACTTTGCCGCCGAAGAAATTCAGGCTGCCAAAGAAGCCATTGAACGGCTGGATTTTGAATTGCAAAAACTGTTGCTGCCCAAAGATGCCGACGACGACAAAAACATCTTCATAGAAATTCGCGCAGGCACGGGCGGCGACGAAGCTGCGCTGTTTGCAGGCGATTTGCTGCGCATGTACAGCCGCTATGCCGAGCGCAACCGCTGGCAGACAGAAATCGTGTCTGCCAACGAAAGCGATTTGGGCGGCTATAAGGAAGTCATCGTGCGGCTGGTGGGCTTGGGCGCATACAGCAAACTCAAATTCGAGAGCGGCGGCCACCGCGTGCAGCGCGTCCCCGCCACCGAAAGCCAAGGCCGCATCCACACCTCCGCCTGCACCGTCGCCGTCATGCCCGAAGCGGACGAACTCGAAGACATCGAATTGAACCCCGCCGACCTGCGCATCGACACCTTCCGCGCATCCGGCGCGGGCGGTCAGCACATCAACAAAACCGACTCCGCCGTCCGCATCACCCACCTGCCCACAGGCATGGTGGTCGAATGCCAAGACGGCCGCAGCCAACACGCCAACAAAGCGCAGGCGATGAAAGTCCTCGCCGCCCGCCTGAACGACGCGCAAAAACGCGAAGCCCAAGCCAAAGAAGCCGCCGAACGCAAATCCCTCATCGGCAGCGGCGACCGCAGCGAACGCATCCGCACCTACAACTACCCCCAAGGCCGCGTGACCGACCACCGCATCAACCTTACCCTGCACAAGCTGGATTTTGTGATGGACGGCGATATGGAAGAAATCACCGCCGCGCTGATTGCCGAGCATCAGGCGGAGTTGCTGGCGGCGATGGGGGATTGATTGCCGCAAGAGTAAAAGGCAGCCTGAAAACGAATCATCCCGTTTTCAGGCTGCCTAAATTGTCATCTATCTAATCAACGGATCATTCGGGTCTAAAATCCGCGCGATAACGGCTTCATCGGTAAAACGAAGATTATGGCGCAGAATTTGCAACGCCTTGATTCTATCCGTGCAATATTGGATAAACGCTTCGCAAGGTTCGGCTTTTTGGCGCTCTTCTTCCCGCGCCTGAATAAACGGCTGCGCCGCGCCGTCCAAAGTTTCAAGCGCCACTTCATAATGAATGCCAATAATGGGTTCTTCCATGTTTTTCTCCTAAAAAAACGGCATAGGCGGTTTCGCTCAAAACAAAACCGGCTATGCCGTATGGCAAATTATTTCCCTTCCTCGCTGTCCAAGAAGCTTTTCAGCTTATCCGAGCGCGTAGGATGGCGCAATTTGCGTAGCGCCTTGGCTTCAATTTGGCGAATGCGCTCGCGCGTAACGTCAAACTGCTTGCCCACTTCTTCCAGCGTGTGGTCGGTGTTCATATCAATGCCAAAGCGCATCCGCAGCACTTTCGCCTCACGCGGCGTTAGGCTTTCCAACACGTCGGCGGTTACTTCGCGCAGGCTGGAATACATCGCCGCTTCGGCTGGCGCAACGTTGTTCACATCCTCAATAAAGTCGCCTAAGTGGCTGTCGTCATCATCGCCAACGGGTGATTCCATAGAAATCGGTTCTTTGGCGATTTTCATGATTTTGCGGATTTTGTCTTCTGGCATTTCCATCAATTCCGCCAGTTTTGCAGAATCGGGATCTTCGCCCGTCTCTTGCAGATATTGGCGCGAAATGCGGTTCATTTTGTTAATCGTCTCAATCATGTGCACGGGGATGCGGATGGTGCGTGCTTGGTCGGCGATGGAACGCGTAATCGCTTGGCGAATCCACCAAGTTGCATAAGTGGAAAATTTGTAACCACGGCGGTATTCAAACTTGTCCACTGCTTTCATCAAGCCAATATTGCCTTCTTGAATCAAATCAAGAAATTGCAAACCGCGATTGGTGTATTTTTTGGCGATGGAAATCACCAAACGCAAGTTTGCCTGAATCATTTTTTGCTTGGCGGCAGCGGTTTCTTTTTCGCTTTTCACCATGTTTTTGCTGATTTCTTTCAATTCGGCAATGGATACGCGTGCGTGTTGCTCCTGCTCTGCCATTTCTGTTTGTTTTTCTAAGATGGCATGGCGGAAGCGATCCAGCGTTTCGCTCCACACGCGTTTTTTGGCGATTTCATCTTCAATCCATTCCAAATTGGTGGCGTTGGGCAGGAAGTTGGCGATGAAGTAGTCTTTATCCATGTTCACGCGGTCTAGGCAGATGTCGCGGATTTCGCGTTCTAGTCTGCGGATTTTTTCCACGCGCGAGCGCAGGCTGTCGCTCAATTTTTCAATTTGGCGGGTAGAGAAGCGCACTTCTAGCAATTTGTTGGCGATGTTGCCGCGATGTTCCAGATATTTCGCGCTGCTGCTGCCGCTTTTGTCTAATGCGCGAATCATCAGGTTGTAGCTTTTTTCAATTTGTTTGAAGTGGTCTAAAACTTGGGCTTTGAGTTCTTCCAAGTTTTGGCTTTCCATCGCTGCGCTGTCGCCGTCGCCATCTTCGTCATCATCGCTGTTTTCATCGCTGTCGCCATCATCGGATGAATCGTCGTTGGATGCGGCTTGATTGTTATTCAGGCTGCTTTCCAGATGCCCTAAGCCTAATTCGTTGAGCAAGACTTCGTTGGGGTCGATGATGGCTTCCACCACTTCGTCTACTTTGATTTCGTCTTTTTTGATTTGGTTGATTAAATCCAAAATCTCGCCGATAGACCCAGGGCAGGCTGAAATGGCTTGAATCATGTTTTTCAAGGCGTTTTCAATTTCTTTGGCGATTTTGATTTCGTCTTCGCGGGTAAGCAAATCCACTTGCCCCATTTCGCGCATATACATGCGCACGGGGTCGGTGGTGCGCCCGAATTCGGAATCGGCTTGCGAGAGCGCGGCTTCGGCTTCGGCAACAGCATCTTCATCGGTGATGGCGGTGCTGTTGTCGTTCATTAGCAGACTGTCGGCATCGGGGGCTTCTTCGGTTACTTGGATGCCCAAGCCTTGAATCATATTGACGATGTTGTCAATCTGCTCGGCATCAGACATATCGTCGGGCAGGGCGTCGTTGATTTCGGCGTAGGTGATGTAGCCGCGCTCTTTGCCTTGGATGATAAGGCGACGCAGGCGTTCGCGCTGTTCTTCGGGCGTGAGCGGGCGGTTGTCGTTGTTTACGGCTTCTTCGTTTTCTTGCTCGGTGATTTGGTTTTCAGACATAGGAGGCACTCGGTAGATAATGGTGATTGATCCGCGTATTTTTTAGGCTGTTCTGCTTTGATGTGGCGCAGAGATTGGGAACGGCTGGATGGTTTAACCTGCAATAGCACGCGATGGCTTTCAGGCGCAAAGTTTCTCGGATATGGTGGTTGGGGCTTGGAATTGCAAGGGCAGCCTGAAAAAGGATTGGGATTTCAGGCTGCGGTTATGGGGTGTTGCTGCGGCTTGTTGCTTTGGTGTAAACAAGCGTGGCGTGTTTTTTAGGCTGCCTTGGGCTGCGCGGCTGTGTTATGCCTAGGGGCTTTAATCGGCAGCCTGAAAATTTCCTGCTTGGGTAAACGCAGAAACCTTTTGACGCTGGTTGTCCAAATCATCAAAAGGCTTGGGTTGAAACACGCATGTTTTGTTCGCAACGAAATGCAAGCTGGGTTGCGATAAAACAAGGGTTAAGCAAAAGGGATTTATTTGCTGTTGGCAAAGTATTTGGCTTCAATCTCGGCATATTTACCACTGGCGCGCACTTTGGCGAGCGAGTCGTTTAGCAGCGCTAGGGTTTGGGCATCGTCTTTGCGGACGGCTATGCCGTAGTGTTCGGCGGGGAAGTCAGGCAGTTCTACCATTTTGAAGCCTTTGCTGCTGTTGTTTTTGATGTAGTGCGCCACAACAGCGTTGTCCAAAATGCCAGCGTCCACGCCGCCGTTTTCTACTTCTTTGGTGAGCAAGCCTACGTTGTCAAAGCGGACAACTTGCTCGCTGGTTGCGCCAAAGATTTTTTGTGCGGCGTAATCGCCTGTGTAGCCTGTTACCACGCCGATTTTGGGCAGTTTTTTCAGTTCTTCAACGTTAGACACGTTTTTGCTTGGTGGCACCAAAACAACTTGGGTGATTTTGTAATAAGGTTCGGTGAACGCCATAGTGGCTTTGCGCTCGTCGGTGATGGTGATGCCTGATATGAGCGCGTCGGCGTCGCCATTGTTTAACGCAGGGAACAGGCTTTCCCAAGGTTGGTCTTTGAATTCCACTTTGAAATTGCCCGCTTCGCCCATGGCGTTCATCAGGTCAATATCAAAGCCTGCGATGTTTTTGTTTTCATCAAGCGATTCAAATGGCGCGAATGATGCGTTAACTGCCACGCGCAACACTTTGCCACCGCCATCTGCTGCGCCTGATGCGCTTGAAGCGGCTGCTGGTGTGGCATTGCCTGTGTTGGATGCGCTGTTGTTAGCAGGAGTGTTGCTTTGCCCACTGCAAGCGGTTAGCGAGAGAGCAAGGCATGAGAATGCGGCAGATAGCCATGTTTTTGCAGCCATTTTGGAATTCCTTGTGAGAGTTGAATTGACAGGAAAGAATGATCGGATTTTACATGATGTTTGGGGTTGAATGTAAGCGATTTTTAAGTTTTGTGAACCAAAGGCAGCCTGAAAATAGCAAACCGCTTTTCGCGGGGGAAAAGCGGTTGATTGCGTTTTAAAAGCGGGATTATTTAGCAGGTTGTTGAGCTTGTTGCATTTGCTGCATCTGTTGTTGCATTTGCTTGGCTTGTTGCTCTTGCGCGCGTTTCACCATTTTTTCGCCTTCGCCTTTTTGTACTTTGTTGACTTTGATGTCAAACACCAAAACGGAGTTGGCGGGGATGCTGCCTTGACCGCGCTCGCCGTAAGCCAGTTTGGCGGGGATGTAAAGCGTGTATTCGCCGCCTTCTTTCATCAATTGCAAGCCTTCAACCCAGCCTTGGATGAATGCGCCATCCACCACGGGCGCGTCAATCGGTTGGTTGTTGTGGTTTTTGCTGCTGTCAAACACGGTGCCATCGGTTAGGCGGCCTTCGTATTCTACGGTTGCTAAGTCGCCTTTGGTGATTTGCGCGCCTGTGCCTTCTTTGGTTACTTTGTATTGCAGACCTGATTCGGTGGTTTTCACGCCTTCTTTGGCTTTGTTATCTGCCAAATATTTTTCGCCTGCGGCTGCAGTTTCGCTGGCTTGTTTTCTAGCAAAATCGTCCATTTTCTTTTGCACGCCTGCAATAGCCATTTGCGCTTGCTGTTCGTTCAATTGCGATGGCGTGCCTGCCATTTGGTCGTTTAAGCCTTTGATTAGGGCTTCGGTATCTACTTCAACACCGCTTTTTTTCAGCATATTCAATTGCGCGCTCATGGCAAATTGGTAGCCCAGCAAGTAGCCCAGTTGTTTGCTTTCGGTTTCTAAACCAGCAACGGGCGCGGCAGGGGCAGATGCGCTGCTAGCGGCGGCAGAAGCTGTTTTGTTGGCGGCTGCGCCTGATGCTGCGGTGGGCTGCCCTGCGTTTTGGTTACACGCGGCTAGGGCGAGCGAAGCGGCGATGATGCTTAAAACCAGAGAATGTTTTTTCATTTTATGTAGCCTTTTTTGGTTGTAAAAGAGCGCGATTATAGCGGTTTTTTATTTGTTGGCACATTCGTTTATAATGGTCTTTTCGTTTGCTTAACATTTTTTTTGACGATGATTAACACAGAATTCCCTGCTGATAGGCAGCCTGAAAACGAGCAAAAGCTGTTTGATGAAGCATTAGGCAGCCTGAAAACCATCCGCGATTTCCTGCGCTTTGCCGTGAGTCGTTTTAACGCGGCGGGCTTGTTTTTTGGGCATGGCAGCGATAACGCACACGATGAAGCGGCGTATTTGATTTTGCACACGCTGCATTTGCCGCTGGATACGCTGGAACCTTATTTAGACGCGGTGTTGCTGCCCAGCGAGCGCGCGGCGGTGCTGGCGTTGGTGCAACGGCGCGTTGAAGAGCGCGTGCCTGTGGCGTATCTCACCCATCAGGCTTGGCAGGGCGAATATGATTTTTATGTGGACGAGCGCGTGATTGTGCCACGTTCGTTTGTGTATGAACTCTTGGGCGAGCCGCTTGCGCCGTGGATTGAACACCCCGAGCTGGTGCATCGCGCACTGGATTTGTGCACAGGCAGTGGCTGCTTGGCGATTCAAATTGCCGACCATTACCCCGCCGCGCAAGTGGACGCGGTGGACATCAGCTTAGACGCGCTGGAAGTGGCGGCAATCAACGTGGAAGAATATGGGCTGCAAGAGCGCATCAACCTGATTCACACCGATTTATTTGAAGGCTTGGAGGGCACATACGATTTAATTGTCTCCAACCCGCCGTATGTGGATGCCGAGAGCGTGGCGGCGTTGCCCGATGAATATTTGCACGAGCCAGAATTGGCATTGGGCAGCGGCGAAGACGGCTTGGACGCCACGCGCGAAATCCTGCTGCACGCGCCAAAATTCCTGAACCCCAAAGGCGTGTTGCTGGTGGAAATTGGGCATAACCGCGACGTGCTGGAAGCCGCCTATCCCGAGCTGCCGTTTATGTGGCTGGAAACCAGCGGCGGCGACGGCTTTGTTTTCCTGCTCACGCGCGAGCAGCTTTTGGGTCAGGAATAGCCCGCTAGGCAACCTGAAAATTATTTGCCAGCGCACGGCTTGCCAGCAAGCCGTAGGGAACGCGGGGCAAGCGTTTCAGGCTGCCCCATCATCTGCGCCCGCGTTTGGGCAGCGCATTTTCAGGCTGCCTAAATGGTAGAAACAAACCCTGTATCCATTCACCTTTGCCACAACCTTAGAACCCCATAAGCAGCCTGAAAATAGATTTTTGGGTTTTCAGGCTGCTTCACATCTTACCCACAAAACCATGAAACAAGCCAAACAATTCCCCTTTCTCGCCATCCAAAAACAACGCTTCGCCTTTGCCTTTGCCAACCAAAGCAGCGAGCGCAACATCCCCAGCGAACGCCAGTTCTACCAATGGATTTGGCACGCGCTGAAAAACGAATACCGCCGAGCCGAAATCTCGCTTTTGCTGCTGGACGAAGCCGATGCCCGCGCCTACAACCGCGACTATCGCCAAAAAGACTACGCCACCAATGTGCTGAGTTTTGCGCTGAACGAGGGCGAAATGATGCTGCCCGCGCAAGATGATACGCTGCGCGGCGATTTAATCATTTGTCCGCAAGTGGTGCGCCGCGAAGCCACCGAGCAGGGCAAGCTGCTGGCGCATCATTACGCGCATTTGGTGCTGCATGGCACGTTGCATTTGATGGGCTACGACCACATCAACGACGACGAAGCCGAGGAAATGGAAGCGTTGGAAACCCGATTGCTGGCGCAGTTGGGCATTGCCAATCCGTATGAATAAATAGGCAGAATAGGTAGCCTGAAAGCCGTTTAGCCAAGCCAAAATGCCAATTTCGCCCTAGCCGCCCCCAGAGGCAGCCTGAAAACCCAATCTATAAGGAAACCCCATGACTCACCTACGCCCCGTTGCCCTGCGCCGCGCCAGCGTGCCCACGCCGCACCCTACCGCCCAATATTGGAGCAAATGCCAAGTGGAAGGGCTGTTTAACCAGCCATTCTTGGAACTGGTTTTTCAGGCTGCCCAAGTGCACCGTGAGCATTTTGACCCCCGCGCCGTACAGCTATCCACGCTGTTATCGGTGAAAACAGGCGGCTGCACCGAAGATTGCGAATACTGCCCGCAATCCGCGCACTACCACACAGGCGTAGAAAAAACAGGCTTGATGAACGTGGACGACGTGGTTGCCTTGGCTCAAATCGCCAAAAAACGCGGCGCAAGCCGATTTTGCATGGGCGCGGCATGGCGCAGCCCCAAGCCCGAAGACATCCCCCAGCTTGCCGACATGGTTCGCGCCGTGAAAGCCATAGGGCTGGAAACCTGCGGCACATTTGGCTTGCTGGACGAAGGCATGGCGCAAAGCCTGCACGATGCAGGGCTGGATTACTACAACCACAACCTAGACACCGACCCCAGCCGCTACAACGACATCATCCACACTCGCCGCCATGAAGACCGCATGGACACGCTGGGCAAAGTGCGCGAGGCAGGACTAAAAATTTGCTGCGGCGGCATTGTGGGCATGAACGAAACCCGCGCCGAACGCGCAGGTTTAATCGCCAGCCTTGCCAATTTAGACCCGCAGCCTGAAAGCGTGCCGATTAACCAGCTCATCAAAATAGACGGCACGCCGCTTGCCGACGTGCCCGATTTGGATTGGACTGAATTTGTGCGCACCATTGCCGTGGCGCGGATTACCATGCCGCAAAGCTATGTGCGCCTATCCGCAGGGCGCGCCGATATGCCCGAAGCCATGCAAGCGATGTGTTTTATGGCGGGTGCAAATTCCATTTTCTACGGCGACACCTTGCTCACATCGCCTAACCCCGAAGAAAGCGGCGACCGCGCCTTGCTGGCTAAATTGGATTTGTATCCGCTGGGCAGCGAAGAAGCCGATGAAGCCCGCGATGCCACAAGGCAGCCTGAAAACGAACAGGGCGGCTGTGGCTGTGGCTGCGCTTGTGCGGGGAATCAATAGGCAGCCTGAAAATATAGGCAGCCTGAAACCTAAAATGGAACGGCGGCGGCTCGCCGCCATCTTGCCAACTGATAAAGCCTGATTGAATACGCCACTTGGTAACGAGCCATCGCCGTTTCATTCCAGTTTTCAGGCTGCCTTTGATTAGAAAAACACCCACTCAACGGATTACCCATGAACATCTACACTCTCCTCGACCTACAAGCCGTGTTCCGGCGCAAAGCCAAGCTCAAATACGTTTACTTTTGGGGGCACACGCCCAAGCAAAAAGGCATCGCCGACAAAGCCGTGTTCAGCCAATGGTATCCCGCTCCGTTTGAACTAGACGGCGAACGCTACGCCACCGCCGAACACTACATGATGGCAGAAAAAGCGCGACTGTTTGGCGCAGACGACATCCGCTGCCAAATCTTGCAGGCGGGCAGCCCCGCGCAAGCCAAAGCCCTTGGGCGGCAAATCATCGGCTTTCAAGACGACATTTGGAACGCCCACCGCTTTGATATTGTTTGTCGCGCCAACTATGCCAAATTTTCGCAAAACGCCGATTTAAAAACCTTTTTGCTGCAAACGGGTGAGCGCATTCTCGTGGAAGCCAGCCCCGTGGACAGCATTTGGGGCATAGGCTTGGCGCAAGACGACCCGCGCATTGACAATCCGCTGCAATGGCAAGGTTTAAACCTGCTCGGGTTTGCGCTGATGACAGTGCGCGACCAATTACAGGCAGCCTGAAACAATAGGCAGCCTGAAACCCATTAACCACCGCAATCAAAAATTATGGACGACACCACTCCCCAACCCAAACCCACCCTGTTCAACCGCCTATTCACCCGCGTTTCAGGCAGCATCGCCATCCCCGAAACGCCCGCCCAATGGCTGGATTTACTGTGCCAAGCCAAAACCCAAGCGCAAAACAGCCTAGACGGCGACACGCTGTTGCGCCTAGAAAACCTGTTCAAATTCAGCCAACTATCCGTGCGCGATGCCATGATGACCCGCGCCCAAATGGACGTTATCAAAACCACAGACGGCATCGATCGCATCATCGCCTATGCTGTGGAAACCGCCCATTCGCGCTTTCCTGTGATAGAAGAAGACAAAGACCACATCATCGGCATCCTGCACGCCAAAGACCTGCTCAAATGCACGCTCAACCCCGAGCAATTTAAGCTAGAACACATCCTGCGCCCCGCCGTGTTCGTGCCCGAAAGCAAATCGCTCAACAGCTTGCTCAAAGATTTCCAAACCCAGCGCAACCACATGGCGATTGTGGTGGACGAATACGGCGGCATCTCGGGCTTGGTAACGTTTGAAGACGTGATTGAGCAGATTGTGGGCAAAATTGAAGACGAATTTGACGAAGACGACAGCGCGGACAACATCTTCCCCGTGTCCGCCGAGCGTTGGCGCATCAAAGCGACCACCGAAATCGCCGCCATCAACGAATACTTCGGCACGGATTTCAGCGACGAAGAAGCCGACACCATCGGCGGCTTAGTGATTCACGAGCTGGGGCATTTGCCCGTGCGCGGCGAGAAAGTCCAGCTGGGCGATTTGCTGTTTAACGTCGCCCGCGCCGACAACCGCCGTTTGCATACGCTGATGGCAACGCGCCCCGCGCCCAAAAGCGAATAGCGCGGCAGAATAGGGCAGCCTGAAAACTGATTGCTAGCTTCGCCAAAGCGCGAAGCCGTTTTCAGGCTGCCTATGTGTAGAAATCAACAGCGTTGTTTACACTTTTCGGATTTCGGATGCAGACCCAACTGGCAGGTATTGCCGCTTGTCAAGAATGCCGCAAGGCACGGCGAAGCCGCATGGTTCTTGATAAGCGGCAATACCTGCCAAATCATCATGCAGCCGAAAAACGAAAGCCGGGCAGCCTGAAAAAGTGTAAACAACGCGACCTTTTCCAACACCTAATGTTTTATATTTCATCTCCCAAAGGCAGCCTTGCTCCTTTGTCCAAATCTTTGATTTGGCAACAAAGGGGTATGCCGCAGCGCAACGCGCAAGGTTGAAAACATCATTCAACGGAGTTCAAATACATGACCGACCCCAACACCGCCATCAGCAAATTTCTCAGCTACATCCTGCGCCACCACCCCGAAAGCATCGGCATCACGCTAGACAGCCAAGGCTGGGTAAACATCGACACCTTGCTTGCCCAAGCCGCCCAACACAACCGCCCCATCAGCCGCGCGCAACTGCTGGAAATCGTCGCCACCAATCCCAAAAAACGCTTCACCTTGTCCGACGACCAAACGCAAATCCGCGCCGCGCAAGGACACAGCACCGCCCAAGTCGCCATCGCACATACACCAGTTGAACCGCCCGAAATCCTGTACCACGGCACCGCCACGCGGTTTTTAGACAGCATCTGCGCCCAAGGCTTAATCGCAGGCAGCCGCCACCATGTTCACCTATCCGCCGACATCCCCACCGCGCAAAAAGTCGGACAACGCCACGGCAAACCCATCGTGCTGCGCATCAACGCCGCCGCCATGCATGCCGCAGGGCATTCGTTTTATCTGAGCGACAACCAAGTCTGGCTCACCGACCACGTTCCCGCGCAATACATCAGCGAAGCATAGGCAGCCTGAAACGAAGTTCAGCGAAGCCAAAATCATCCGCCAATCATCCGCCAGAACACGCGTCTTGCCGCGTACCACGCTCGCATAGCCCAACCATCGCCGCCGTCCCCAAAGGCAGCCTGAAACCCACCCACCCCATCCCCACCATGACCACCATCAACGACCTTATCAACCGCATCGGCAAAACCCTCAAACACCAACTCAAATGGGCGCGCCGCCACAACCTAGAAGCATGGCGCATCTACGACCGCGACATCCCGCAATACCCCTTCGCCATAGACGTATATCACGACCACATCCACCTGCAAGAATACGACACAGGCTGGCAGCAAAGCCCCGCCGAACGCAAAGCATGGCTGCTGGAAATCCTAGAAGCTATAGAACACATCACAGGCTTCCCCCAGCAAAACATCCACCTGAAACAACGCGCCCGCCAAAAAGGCAGCGCCCAATACCAAAAAACAGGCAAAACAAGCGAAGACTTCATCATCCAAGAAAACGGGCGGCAATTCTGGGTAAACCTAGACAAATACCTAGACACAGGGCTATTCCTAGACCACCGCAACACCCGCCAAAAAGTCGGCAGCATCGCCGCAGGCAAACGCTTTCTCAACCTATTTTCCTACACAGGCAGCTTCACCGTTTACGCAGCCACAGGCGGCGCAATCAGCAGCGAAACCGTTGATTTATCCAACACCTACCTAGAATGGGCAGAGCGCAACTTCGCGCTTAACAACATAGATTTAACCCACCATCAAATCATCCGCGCCGACGTGTTCCAATACCTGCAACAAGCCGCGCAACAAGGCAAACAATTTGACCTGATTGTTTTAGACCCGCCCAGCTTTTCCAACAGCAAAAAAATGCAAGACACGCTAGACATCCAGCGCGACCAAGCCACGCTTATCCACGGCGCAATGGCATTGCTCGTCCCAAGCGGCACGCTTTATTTTTCCAATAACCTACGCAGCTTTGAACTCAACCCACAGCTTGCCGCGCAATACCAAATCCACAACATCACCCACCAATCCATCCCCGAAGATTTTCGCAACAAAAAAATCCACCAATGCTGGGAGATTAGGCACAAATGATTTTCAGGCTGCCTTCAAACGCCTATTCGCGCCAACGCAAAGGCAGCCTGAAAACCCCATCCACCCCCATTTTCAGGCTGCCCCAACGCCCGAAATCAGTTAAAATGCGCCCCATTTCAAACAACCTAACGCCCCAAAAACAAATGAAAAACCCCATCCTACTCGCCTTGATTAGCCTAGCCCCGTTTGCGCACGCCCAAACCGAAATCCCCCTGCTGCCCACCAACGAACTGCTCGCCCAAGCCGAAACCCCGCTCATCCCCAGCAACGAATCCCCTGCATCTCGCGCAAATAATCATGCAAACAGCCCCGCGCCCGATGCCCAATCCTGTGTTGCCATCAGCGATGCCACCACCCGCCTAGCCTGCTACGACCGCGCATACAGCAGCCCCAGCCAACCGCAATCCAAAAGCATAGACATCGCCCAAAGCCACGCCACCAGCAAAGCCGCCCAAAGTCCCCAAATCGTCTTTGCCGAGCCCAGCATCCCCAGCGAAAGCTATTCCGCCCTATCGCAACAATATGATTTAGACAAAAACAACGAAAACGGCATTTTCAGCATCCGCGAACACGAACCCATGTATCTTCTGCCCGCATGGTATCGCTCATCGCCCAACTACACCCCCAGCACCCCCACGCGCGGCGTAGCCATCGACGACATCCACACCCAGCAAAAACGCATTGAAACCAAAATGCAAATCTCGTTGAAAACCAAAATTGCCGAAGATTTGTTTGGCACTCATGCCGACCTCTGGGCAGCCTACACCCAGCAATCCAACTGGCAAGTGTATAACCGAGGCAAAAAATCTGCCCCCTTCCGCAACAGCGACTACGCCCCCGAGCTATTTCTCACCCAGCCCGTTAAAGCCAACCTTCCTTTCGGCGGCAAACTACGCATGCTCGGCGTGGGCTACATCCACCAATCCAACGGACAAAGCCGCCCTCTGTCGCGCTCATGGAACCGCATTTACGCCATGGCAGGCATGGAATGGGGCAAGCTCTCCGTTATCCCCCGCGTTTGGGCGCGCCTAGACCCTGACGCCGATAAAGACGACAACCCCGACATCATGCACTACATGGGCTACGGCGACCTACGCATCGCCTATCAATTCAACAACAAACACGCCCTATCCAGCACCCTGCGCTACAATCCCCGCCACGGCAAAGGTGCAGTGCAACTCAACTACACCTTCCCCATCAAAGGCAACCTAAAAGGCTATGTGCAAGGCTTCTACGGCTACGGCGAAAGCCTGATTGACTACAACCACAAACAAAAAGGCATCGGCTTAGGGCTCATGTTCAACGGCTGGGACGCGCTGTAATCAGATGCGCAGTAATCGGCAAAGGCAGCCTGAAAAGCGCCTAACCATTTTCAGGCTGCTGATTTTCAGGCTGCCGATAACAAGCCCAGCAAAGCCCACCCAAAGCGCGTATAATCCCGCCCTTTGCATTCCACCACCACGCACGCGCACCATGAGCATCGGCAAGTACCTAAAAAAATACCTTATCGCAGGGCTACTCGTATGGCTGCCCATCGCCGTAACCATCTGGCTCATCGGCTACATCATCAACGCCACTGACTGGCTCGCCAACCTTGTCCCACAAAAATGGCAGCCTGAAAACTATCTCGGCTTCAATATCCCCGGGCAAGGCTTCATCATCGCCATCATCGTCTTGCTGATAACAGGCATCTTCGCCGCCAATATGCTCGGGCGCAAATTCCTAGAAGCATGGGACAGCCTGCTCGGGCGCATCCCCGTAGTAAAATCCATCTATTCCAGCGTAAAAAAAGTATCCGAAAGCCTATTGTCCGACAACGCACGCTCATTCCAAACCCCCGTGCTCATCCCCTTTCCCCAGCCCAACATCTGGACAATCGCATTCGTATCAGGCGAAGTGCCACAAGCCATCGCCCAAGCCCTGCCCGAGCAAACCGACTACGTTTCCGTGTACGTCCCCACCACGCCCAACCCCACAGGCGGCTACTACATTATGGTGCGCCGCAGCGACATCCGCGAACTCAACATGAACGTGGACGAAGCCCTAAAATACGTCATCTCACTCGGCATGGTGATGCCCAGCGACCAGCCCAGCATAGGGCAGCCTGAAAAAGCAGAAGCGAAAAATAATGATACGAGCATCACTAATTAAACCTTTTCAGGCTGCCCAATCCCTTTCCCTACACACAGCAAGGACACCTTCATGAACATTCTCTTAATAGACGGCGGCAAAGCCTTCGGACACTCACAAGGCAAACTCAACCACAGCCTGCACACCCTCGCTCAGCAAACCCTCGCCTCGCTTGGGCATTGCACGCAAGAAACCGTGATAGAAAACGGCTACGATGCCCAAGCAGAAGTAGAAAAAATCCTATGGGCAGATGCCGTCATTTGGCAAATGCCCGCTTGGTGGATGGGCGAGCCGTGGACAGTCAAAGAATACATGGACAAAGTCTTTTCCGCAGGCGCGGGCAAATTATTCGCCAGCGATGGGCGACACAGCGCCACGCCCACCGAAGGCTACGGCACAGGCGGCTTGTTGCACGGCAAACACCATATGCTCTCGCTCACATGGAACGCCCCCATTGAAGCCTTTACCCGCGCGGGCGATTTTTTTGACGGCGCAGGCGTGGACGGCGTTTATCTGCATTTTCACAAAGCCAACGAATTTCTAGGCATGCGCCCGCTGCCCACCTTTATCTGCACCGATGTCATCAAAAACCCGCAGCCCGAGCGCTATTTTGCCGATTACGCGCAGCATTTAACCCGCGTATTTGGCAAAGCCGAATAAGCCATTCGCTTTGCAGAAGCCTGTAAACCCATTTTCAGGCTGCCTAAAAGGACCAACCATGCAAGTAGAACCCAGTTATGACAATCTTTCGCGCCCTGCCGATTATTATTTCTGCGTGGGCGATTGCGCGTTTATTGACTTCATCAACCACGGCGAAGCCGTCTGTTTACGGCGCATTTCATTTGACGGCTACGGCTGCTGCGATGTAGAAACCGCCCAAGCCATCGCGCTTGATGCCCACGACAGCGCCGCCATTAAACGCATTTGGCAACATTATGCGTTTGAAGAAACCGTATCCGAACCCGAGCTGTTCAAACAAATTGTTAAAAGAACGCTTACCGCCAACCGTCATTTGCTGTGGGAAGATGCCCTTGCAGAATACGATTTGATTTAATTAAGGCAGCCTGAAAGCGAGTTTACGAGCTTCTGCGAAGCCAAAACTCTTTATCCCAAACCTATAAAAACAGAAAGAAAACCTATGCGTACCAACTACTGCGGCTTAATCAACGAAGCCTATCTAGACCAAACCGTAACCGTAAAAGGCTGGGTGCACCGCCGCCGTGACCACGGCGGAGTGATTTTTATTGACCTGCGCGACCGCGAAGGCATCGTGCAAGTGGTGATAGACCCCGACACGCCCGAAGCCTTTGCGCTTGCCGATTCCGCGCGTAACGAGTTCGTGCTTAGCATCACCGGCCGCGTGCGCAACCGCCCCGAAGGCACCACCAACGACAAAATGGTGTCCGGCAAAATCGAGATTTTGGCCAAAGAAATCGAAATCCTGAACCCCGCCGCCACGCCGCCGTTCATGATTGACGACGAAAACATCAGCGAAACCGTGCGCCTGCAAAACCGCGTCATCGACCTGCGCCGCCCCGTGATGCAGCGCAACCTGCGCCTGCGTTATCAGGTAGCCATGGGCGTGCGCCGCTATCTGGACGCACAAGGCTTCATCGACATCGAAACCCCGATGCTGACCCGCTCCACCCCCGAAGGCGCGCGCGACTATCTCGTGCCGAGCCGGGTGCATCCGGGCGAATTCTTCGCGCTGCCTCAGTCGCCGCAGTTGTTCAAACAATTGCTGATGGTGGCCGGTTTCGACCGTTACTACCAAATCACCAAATGCTTCCGCGATGAAGATTTGCGCGCCGATAGGCAGCCTGAATTCACCCAAATTGACTTGGAAACTTCGTTCCTAAACGAAGACGAAATCATGAGCATCACCGAAGGCATGGCAAAACAAGTGTTTAAAGACGCGCTGGGCGTGGATTTGGGCGACTTCCCGCGTATGCCATACAGCGAAGCCATGTTTAAATACGGCTCAGACAAGCCCGATATGCGCGTGTCGCTGGCGTTCACCGAGTTAACCGACGCCATGAAAACGGAAGAATTTAAAGTGTTCCGCGCCGCCGCCGATATGCCAAACGGGCGCGTGGTGGCGTTGCGCGTGCCAAACGGGGCGAAATTAAGCCGCAAAGATATTGACGAATACACCAAATTTGTTGGCATCTACGGCGCAAAAGGCTTGGCATACATCAAAGTAAACGATGTAACCAATCTTTCCAACGGCGAAGACAGCGGCTTGCAATCGCCGATTGTGAAATTCCTATCCGAAGGCTGCCTGAAAACCATTATTGAGCGCACAGGCGCACAAAACGGCGATTTGATTTTCTTCGGCGCAGACAAAGCCAAAGTGGTAAACGAAGCGATTGGCGCGTTGCGCATCAAAATCGGACACGAACACGGCGCGGCGGACGGCTATTTTGTGGACGAGTGGAAACCGCTGTGGGTGGTGGATTTCCCGATGTTTGAATACGACGAAGAAGAAAACCGCTACACCGCCATGCACCACCCGTTCACATCGCCCAAAGCAGGGCACGAAGATTTGATGGAAACGCAGCCTGAAAACTGCCTGGCTCGCGCCTATGATATGGTGCTCAACGGCTGGGAAATTGGCGGCGGCTCCATCCGTATCCACCGCGCCGAAGTGCAAGAAAAAGTGTTCGCCGCGCTGAAAATCAGCCCCGAAGAGCAGCAAAACAAATTTGGCTTCCTGCTGGATAATTTGAAATTTGGCGCGCCACCACACGGTGGCTTGGCGTTTGGCTTAGACCGCTTGGTAACGCTGATGGCAGGCGCGGAATCCATCCGCGATGTGATTGCCTTCCCGAAAACTCAGCGTGCGCAAGATTTGCTGGTGGATGCGCCCAACAGCGTGGACGAAAAACAATTACGCGAATTGAGCTTGCGTTTGCGCGTGAAGCAAAGTGAGAGCAAAGAAGCGTAAAAGCTGAATAAAAAGGCAGCCTGAAAACGAATTTTAATGTGTTGTTTTAGCTTAGCTGAAACTCACTGCGCTCGTTTTCAGGCTGCCTTTTATTTAGGGGCTGTCCTAGATAACTCAGGAAATTCCACTTAAGTTAGAATCTTCCTT
>CAUQQW010000018.1:0-23943 GCA_963520365.1 uncultured Kingella sp. | reverse complement strand
GGAGATTTACTCCTTTAATCAGCGATGTTGCACTTGATATGCGAATGTAAGGCAGTCTGAAAACCGCCGATGCCGTTTTTCTATTCGAAATGGCAGATTTTTACAGGTGCAGCAGATATCCGGCAAGACCATCCGTGCAAAACGAGATATAGATTCGGAATCCGTCTTTCGGGCTGCCTTTGTGGTACAATAAGGCAGCCTGAAACGCCGTTTCGGCAACGGCAGAACCGTTAAACCCCAAAGGAGACTTACCACCATGATAAGCAAGGCAAAATTCAATACCTTTGTCGGCAGCATAGGGGCGGCAATGGGTATTTTCGTATTTGTCGCCTATATCCCCCAAATTATCGCCAATATGCAAGGGGCAAAGGCGCAGCCGTGGCAACCCCTGTTTGCAGCAGTATCCTGTCTGATTTGGGTTTTGTACGGTTGGAGCAAAGAACCCCGGAAAGACTGGATTCTGATTATACCCAACGCAGTCGGCGTGATATTGGGATTTCTGACTTTTCTGACTTCGCTTTAAACAAGGGGCTGTACTAGATTAGCAAGCGTAGCCTGCATGCCGTAGGGTGTGTGGCTCTGCCACGCACGCGTTCTTTGGCATTTGTAAGGCCGTCTGAAAACTTCTCATGCTGTTTTCAGACGACTTTGGGGTTTTTCAGGCTGCCTCATCCATCTCTGCATCAAGCAACGCTTGGATTTGGCGGATTAAATCTTGCCGCTCGGCGCGGGTTAAGCCGCGAATGGTGCTTAATGTGTCGTCTATCAACGCGGGCGCGCCGCCGTGGCGCGGGGCGATGGCGAGAAATTTGTTGCGATAGCGGATAAGGTTGGGGCGGTCGGCGAAGGTAATTTGCTGTGGCATGCCGTTGATGGTGGCGGTGTAGCCAAAGGTAATTTTCTTGTATTTATCACTTATCCATGCCACGTCTGCCCATAGCGCGACCAGTTTCCACGGTTGGGCATCGGCGCGGTTGAGCGCGTGCAAAATGGCGCGGTTGCGTTGATATTGGCGCAGCAGGTGAGCAAAATAGCCTAGGCTAAACGCTGCCACCGCGAGCATCAGGATAATGCCATGCTTGTAATCGCTTGCGAGGTCGTTAAACAGGATAACCGTGCCTGCGATGCTGGCGACGGCAATCAGCAACAGGGCGGGCAGAATGATAATGAGCAGGCTGGGGTGTGTGCCTTCTATTTTGCTGAGGGCGAGGCGTTTGGCGGGGAAGTGGATGGGGAGTGCTTCTGTTTGCATGGTGATTTTAGGAATGACGGCAGTTTTAATGTTTTAGAATTTTGTGAAGGTTTCAGGCTGCCTTGATGCGATAGAGGCAGCCTGAAAATGCGTTTGGGGTTTAGTCGTCATACCCGTTGGGGTTTTGGCTTTGCCAGCGCCATGCGTCTTGCATCATGGTGGGCAGGTCGCGTTCGGCTTTCCAGCCTAGCTCGGCTTGGGCTTTGGCGGGGTCGGCATAGCAGGTGGCGATGTC
This sequence comes from uncultured Kingella sp., assembly GCA_963520365.1. Taxonomy (GTDB): domain Bacteria; phylum Pseudomonadota; class Gammaproteobacteria; order Burkholderiales; family Neisseriaceae; genus Kingella_B. The sequence continues at coordinate 22,456 of CAUQQW010000018.1, read as the reverse complement.
GCCCGCGCGGCGCGGTTTGATGGCGTAGGGCACGCGTTGTCCTGATGCGGCTTCAAAGGCGTGCACGATGTCTAGCACGGAATAGCCTTGCCCTGTGCCAAGGTTGTAGATATGCGTGCCTGCGGTTTGGGATTTTTGTTCTATGGCTTTGAGGTGTCCGATAGCTAAATCGACAACGTGGATGTAGTCGCGCACGCCGGTGCCGTCGGGGGTGGGGTAGTCGTTGCCAAACACGGCGAGTTCTTTGAGCTTGCCGGCGGCAACTTGGCAAACGTAGGGCAGCAGGTTGTTGGGGATGCCGTTGGGCTGTTCGCCGATTTTGCCGCTGGGGTGCGCGCCGATGGGGTTGAAGTAGCGCAGCAGTATCACGCTCCAATCGGGTTCGGCGTGTTGGTGGTCTTGCATCATGCGCTCCATCATGTGTTTGGATGTGCCGTAGGGGTTGGTGGTGGCGCCTGTGGGGCTGGTTTCGGTGATGGGCACGATTTCTGGGTCGCCGTAAACGGTGGCAGATGAGCTGAACACAATGCTGTGCACGCCTGCTTTTTGCATTTCTTCCAGCAGAATCAGGCTGCCTGTGATGTTGTTGTCGTAATAGCGCAGGGGTTGGCGCACGCTTTCGCCCACTGCTTTGAGCGCGGCGCAATGCAAGACGCTGTGGATTTGCTGTTCGGCGAAAATTTTTTGCAGGATGTTGCGGTCGCGGATGTCGCCTTGATAGAACACGGGGGCAACGCCTGTGATTTCTTGGATGCGTTGCAACACTTTGGGCGATGAGTTTTCGTAGTTGTCTAGGATGATGACGGTGTGTCCTGCGTTGATGAGTTCTACTGCGGTGTGGCTGCCGATGTAGCCTGCGCCGCCTGTAATCAAGATATTCATGTTTGGCTTTCCTTGTGCTGAGATGGTTTGAGATAAATAGGCAGCCTGAAAGCGGATAAACCTGTTTCAGGCTGCCTTGGGATGGGGTTAATCAATGCGGTATTGGATGGTTACCACTAGGCGCACGTTTTTGTCTATGGTGCTGGTGTCGTAGCCGCCGCCGTAGTCGCTGCTGTCTTCGGATGAATTGGCGGCTTGGATGTCAAACGAGCCTTGTGATGCCGATTGCATCGCGCCCACTTTCATATTGCCTGTTTTGGCGAATTCTTCGGCGCGGATGTGGGCATCTTGGGTGGCTTTGGAAATAAGCGTGCGCTTGATATTTTCCAAATCGGCAAGGTAATACTGTGGATTGCTGAACACCACGGATTCGTTTTCGGCACGCAGGTTTTGCACGTTTTGCACGGCTTTTTCTAAGGTGGCTAGGTTTGGCGTGGAAAGGGTGTAATAGCGCGTGGCGTCGTAGCCGTTTTTGCGCGTTTGTTCCCTACCGTTTTCGTCGGTGTAGGTTTCGCGGTGGCTGTCCACGCTGATGGCATCTAGCTGGATTTCGTCGTCCTTAAAGCCTTGCTGGGCGAGAAAGTCTTTAACTTTGGCAAGCTGCGTTTTGTTGGCGGCAAGCGCGCTGGCGTAGTCTTTTGCCCAAGTTTCCACACCGATGCGCCATGTGCCCGTGCTGGCTTTATAGGGCGCTTCTGCCAGCCCTTTCACGGTGATAACGCCCGATTCGCGCAGTTGGTGAAACTGGCTGCCGAGCGTCCATGCGGCGGCGGTTAAGCCGATGCTTAAAACAGCGGATGCGATGATGTTGGGGTTCATGCTGAGTTCCTTTGGGTTAAGGCAGCCTGAAACGCGTTACGCTTGTTTTCAGGCTGCCTGTTGCGAAATCTATCTGGCGCCAAATCCCGTTAAGATGGTTTTGATGGTTTTGAAGATAATCAGAATATCTAACGAGAGCGAAAAATGTTTGATGTAGTAAAAATCGTGTTCCAGCTTGATTTGGGTTTCGTCTTCGTTGCCCGCGTAGCCTTGGGTTACTTGCGCCCAGCCCGATAAACCAGGTTTAACGATGTGGCGATAATTGTAAAACGGAATGCTGTCGTTAAACTGTTCCACAAACACGCGCTGCTCGGGGCGCGGGCCAATCAGGCTCATATCGCCGCGCAAGATGTTCCAAAATTGCGGCAGCTCATCCAGCCTTGTTTTGCGGATAAATTTGCCCACGCGGGTTACGCGCGCGTCGCCGATTTGCGCGAGCTGCGCGCCGTTGGCTTCGGAATTTTGTGCCATGCTGCGAAATTTGTAGATGGTGAATTCGCGCCCGCCTTGCCCGATGCGCTTTTGCGTGAACAGCGCGCCGCCGCGGCTTTCTAACACGATGGCAAGCGCGGTGAGCGCCATAAGGGGCAGCGTGAGCGGCAGGCTGATGGTGATTAGGGCGAAATCCATTATGTGCTTAATCAGCATATAAGCAGGCGGCGGCAGCAGCGAGCCGAGATCGTTCTCATAAAGATGGCGGATTTTCACGCGCCCTGTGAGCGATTCTTCAATTTGGCGGATGTTGTAAACAGGGATGCCGCGCAGGGTGCAATCGGCAAGAAAGCGCTGCCATGTTGCGCCCAAATCGGGGCTGTGCAAATCGGCAACAATGGCTTGGATGGCGCTGTGCGGCAGCTGGGCTTGGTCTAGCTGCAACCAATGGGCATGGGGGATTTGGCTGGCTTCGCGGGCGCGCCCAAGCGGAATATATGCCATTAGCGGCGTGCGACGGCTGTGGCGGCGATAATCGGCAAGGAAAAACAGCGCGGCAAGGATGCCGTTGGTTAAAACAAAACTATTGGAAAAGGTAACGAAAAACAGCGCGGCGATGCCAAACACGCTGCTGTATGCAATGCCCACGGTGGGCAGGATATTGAGCCAGCTTTGGCGGCCAGGGAAATAAAGCAGCTTGTTGATGGATAGGGCGGATAGCGCATAGCCCGCTAGGCTGATGGCGGTGCTGTTGATGATTTTGATGTCGGATAGGGGCAGGGGTTTTTGCCAGCGATAAAGTGCGGTGGTGGTGGCGATAAGCAGGATGCCTGTGAACAGGCGCAGAGTGAGCGAGGGAGTGGGTTTCATGGTTTTGGGAATGGTGTGGCGTTTTGCCATGCGATGATTTGGTTAAACTGCGCTTGGCTGCATTGAACGCGAAACAGCGGGGCGTTGCTGCGGATGTTGCTGGCGGTTAATTCGCCCGCTTGCCAAGAGAGGCGAACGCTTTGGCGCGCGATATTGGCTTTGCCGCCTTGCGGGCAGGCGATGGTGTAGTTGATGCGTTCTGCGCCGATGTGGATGCTGCCGCAGCTGCGTTGGCGTTCGGTGGCAAGATGCAGCACCAGCCAGTCGTTTTGCGCTTGGATGTGAGCGATATGCGGAGCGCTGGCGCAGCTGGTGAGCGCGAGCAGGGCTGGGATGAGCGATGGTTTCATTTTCAGGCTGCCTTTTGTTTACTAATTTTAACACAATCCTAATTATCTCCTAATTTTCGTTCTCTATACTGCGCACTGTTGTCAAGCAAGACACGTTTTTTTAACCACTTAGGAGTAAACACCATGAAATTGAATGTTCAAAAAACCACCGCTGTTCTTTTTGCTGCTGCCTTTGCTGCTGTTTCCGCGCCTGCTTTGGCAGATGGCGATTATTTGCACTACGAGAAAAACCGTTCTAGCTATATTTCGCATGAAAAAGCCGCGCAAATTGCGGTGGCGAAAGTGGGCGGCGGGCAGGCAACGGATGTGGAATTTGACCACAGCCGCACCAAGCCAGACCATTTTGATGTGGAAGTGCGCTTGCCAAACGGGCAAGAATATGAAGTTGAAGTGAACGCTAAAACAGGCGCGGTGATGTCTAGCCGCTTGGATGATTAAGCGTTTTCAGGCTGCCTGAATGGGGCGGTGCTGGCGCGGTGCGATACGGGATAAATGGTTGCGCTGCGCTCGCCGCTCTTTTTATTTGCCCATTTTATGAAGGAGTGCTCATGATTCAGATTCAATTAGACCCGAATGCAAAGGAAAAGCTGCACCATGCCGCGCAAAAATCGGCGGAGCGGGGCAAGGCTGCGGCGCTGTGGTTGGCGCGAAAAATCAAGGCATTTAAGCCAACGCGCAAGACGGCGTTGAAAGGCGGGGCTGTGCTGTTGCTGCTGGGGATTACAGCGGCATCTGGGGCGAATTATTTGCCCAAGCTGGCGGGGCAAAGCAATATTACGGCGGTGCAAGCGGCGCAGGCGGCGTTTGGCATTACTCATGGCGGGATTATTGTGGAGGCGGATTTTGAGATGGGCAAACGCGGCAGCCGCTATGAATTTGAGATTTTGAGCGGCGGGCGCAAGTATGAAGTGAATGTGGATGCGATGAGCGGCAAGGCTTGGTTGGATGAGGATTGATGGGGGCTGAAAGTGGGGATGTTTTGTAGAACCGTTTGGTGTGCAGCCAAGCGGTTTTTTGGTTTTCAGGCTGCCTTTTGGGGGCGGAATTTCTACATGGGCAGCCTGAAAGTGGGGTTGCGCCGTAGGTCGCGGCATTTATGACCGACAAATTTGTTTGCGAAGTTTCGGGCATCAATGCTTGAACTACAAACTTGGCATAACGCTTTCAGGCTGCCTTTGGCGCGCTTATCGGCGCAGGGCGGCGTAGAGTTTGCCGAGTAGGGTGGCTGGCAGTAGGCGTGGTAGGCTGCGTAGGACGAAGGTGGCAAGGGCGGGCAGAGCAGCCTGAAAGCGCAGTTGGCGTTTAAGGCGCATCAGTTGCCATTCGCTGCGGATGTATGCCCAGCCGCGCCGCCGTTGCAGCATGGCGTTGCCTGCGCGGGCGTGCACCAGCGTTTGCGGTAGGTTGGCGGCGGCTGTGCCTTGCGCGAGTAGGCGCAGCCATAGGTTGTAGTCTTCCATATAAAGGTGGTGTTGGTAGCTGCCTGCTTGTTGCACGGCGCTTTTGGTGTAGGCGACGGTCATGTGGTTGAAGGGGTTGCGCTGTTTGGCGTAGGCGATGATTTCAGGCTGCGTGAGCGGCACGCGGCGGCTGGCATGGCTTTGGGTGGGGTGGTCGGCGAATTCGGCGATTTGTCCGCCGAGTAGGGCGATGTGTGGATGGGCGGCGATGTAAGCGCATTGGTCGGCGAAGCGGGAGGGGGCGGCGATGTCGTCCGTATCCATGCGGAATATCCATTCGCAGCGGGCGTGTTGCAAGCCGTGGTTGAGCGCGCGCCCCAGCCCGACGTTTTCGGGCAGCGGGATGATGTTGAGCGGCAGTTGTTCGGCAAACTCGGCGAGCACGGCTTCTAGCGCGGGGGTAATCGCGCCATCCAGCACAATCAGCACTTCGGCGGCGGGCTGGGTTTGCGCGGCAAGGCTGGCGAGGCTTTGGCGCAGGTAGTCGGGGGATTCTTTGGCGTAAAGGGAGAGCAGGGCGGTGAAGTTCATGGTGGATTTGTGTGGGGTGTTTTCGGGCTGCATCAGGTTGTATTAAGCGGATTATGTCGCCAGAGCAGGCGTTTCGCCGCCTACCACGAGCAGGGGCAAGCCCCTGCACCCCGCTGAATATCAACTTTTTTCGGATGGGTTGGGCTGTTGGTAATGTGTTGAGCATGATGGCGACGAGCCGTCGCCGCTCCATTGGTGGCAGCCTGAAAGTGGGGTTTGCGTTTTAGTTTTGCAGAAACTCGCTTCGCTCGTTTCAGGCTGCCTTATTGGCGCGGCGGGGTTATACATTTTGCTCGTATTCCAGCCAGCGCATTTGGTTTTCGGCGGAGACTTTTCTGGCGAACCATGCGCCGTTTTTTTTGGCTGCCCAAAGGTCGTCCAGCGAGAGGGTGTCGGGGTGGTTTGCGCCGTGGGCGAAGCGGATGAAGCGATGCGGGTCGTTGATGTGGTTCAGGCTGCCTGCAAGCTGGTGAGCGATGTGTTGGAAAAAGTGTTCGTCAGGCACGAGTTTTTTTTCAAACCATGCGGCGTTGTCGCCTAGACTGTGGTCAAACAGGAGTTTGAGCGCGGTGCGGTTGGCGGAGAACCATTGGCTGCCTGCTAGGCAGATTTGGCGGCTGGGCAGGATGCGGTCGGCGAATTTTAGGCTGCGGGTGAGCAGCTTGCCGATTAGGCTGCGTTGCCATGCGGTGTCGGCGTGGGGGGCGTTGAAGCGGGTGCGGTAGCGCAGTTGGGGGCTGGGCTGGCTGTGTAGCCATAGGGTGTTTTCAGGCTGCGTTTGGCATTGGGCGGCGAGTGTTTGCGGGCTTTGCAGCATGGCGCAGTCGCCGCTGATTAGGTGGTAGTGGCGCGTGCTGGGATTGGCGAGCGCGGCTTGGATGAGGGCGAGTGTGGCTTCTATCATGGTGAAGCCGCCCCAGTTTACGCGGATGCGGTGGCTAATCAGGTGAACGTTGGGCAGGGTGGTTAGGCTGCCTGTTAGGCTGGGGGATTTGGCATCATGGTGGATGTAGTAGTGCGCTTGGGGGTGGCGGGCGGCGTGGACGGCGATGTGGGGGATGGGGCGGTGGGATAGGATGAGATAGGTGGTCATGGTGGGTGGGGTTTCTTGGGGTGGGATGGGTTTCAGGCTGCTTATTGGGTTGAATTGGGTTTCAGGCTGCCTCTGGGTGTAAAGGTTTTAAATGGTGCGTGGCAGAGCTACACACTCTACTCGCTGCCTTGGAGTGGTTGCATTTTGGGCAGCCTGAAAATGGGCAGTAATGGTTGATGTTGGGTGGGGTGCAGGGGCTTGCCCCTGCTCGTGGTAGGCGGCGAAACGCCTGCGCGGGCAAAAATAAGGTGATGGGCAGCCTGAAACGGGCATGGTGTTGGTGATGAGTGGTTTTAGCTTCGCAGAAGCTCGTAAACTTGCTTTCAGGCTGCCTATTGGTTTTTGCTGTGGACGATTTGGTCATTCAGCCATTGTGCCCAATCGGGGCGCAGTTGGCGCAATTCGGCGTTCCAATATAGGCAGTCCCACGCCATGCCGAGCGCGGCGGGGGTGGCGTGGGCGAACAGTTGCGCGACAAAGGCTTGCAGGATGCCAGCGGGTTGGTGCATACCGCCGAAGTCGCCGTAGGTGCGGCAGGTTTCGGGGTGGAGCGTGTCCATCAGTTGCAGGATTTCGGTTTGCAGGGCGAGCCAGTTTGTAGGGTTGGCACAGAGTGCGTCGTACAGCCAGTGTTTAACGTTTTCCAGCCCTTGAAAACGCAGGTCGTGCCACAGCAGGCGCAGGGTGGCGAGTTGCATGGGCGTTGCGGGTTGCTCGCTGTGATGGTAGTCGTAGTCAAACTGGTCAAGCAGTTGATACAGGGCGCGGTTGCGCTTGTTTTCGGGCAGGGCGAGCAGGATTTGGCGGACGTGTTCGGGGCTGTGCCAATGGGGTAAACAAAGTTGGGACATATTAGGCAGCCTGAAAATGCTGTTGGATAAAGCGTTCTATATTGGCATGGGTTACGCTGGGTAGGACGACTAGGTTGGCTTCGTAAAACGGGCTATTTCGTTCTAGCTCGGCGGCGATGTCTTGTTGCAGGCGCGCGGGGTCGTAAAACGTGAAAGTGTGGGTTTGCTGGTTGATGATGCAATCCAGTACCAGCCGTCCTTTGGCTTGGTATTCGTATTCTTGGTCAGGGTTGTACCAATCGGAGTAGCAGATGGTAGTCATGGCTTGGGCTTTCAGGCTGCCGCTAAATCGGGCAGGGCTTGCGCGAGATGGGCGAGTGCTTCATCCCATGGACTGTTGCGGCAGATGTAGTAGCCATCGTTGTATTCTTCAGCTTCGCTTTGAGCAAGATGGGCGATGGCGGCGTATAGGGCGCGTTGTTGGACGGGGTTAAGCGGCAGGTCGCGGGTGTAGTAGTCATTGGCAAGGGCGTAGGAAAGCAGTTCGTGGGCGGTGCTGTCAGCGTCTTGCAATGCCCAAAGCAGGTAGTAGGGCAGGGCAAAGCGTCTGCCTGCGCCGTCCATAAAGGTAAAGGCGGAAGAAGGATTAAAGTGGGGCAGTTTCTCAACCATATTCCCTTGAAATAGGACGTTTTCCCAATGTTCGCGCTCGTCTTGGGCGCGGTATTGGCGGTATTCGGGGCTGCTGTTGTCTAAATAATCGTCTATGCAGTCGGCTTCTAGAATGCCGATGCCGTTGCCTAATGTGGTACTGGCAAAGGCGTGGCAGATTTGGATGGCGACGGCTTCGCACTCGCGGCTCCAATGTGGTGCGTGCTGGCGCAGGTAGGCGAGAATAGCGGTGAGCCGTTGTTCGGTCATGGCGGGGAGTGGGGTTTTGCGTTTCATGTTTCAGGCTGCCTTATGGATGATTTTCGCCCACAATCGTTTGCCAACCACGCCGCCAAAATAGCCCAACTGCCAGCCCCAGTTTTTCTGTGGCACGGGCAACTGGGCGCGAAATTTGGACACATTGGCTAAATACGCCGCATTGCGGGTGCGCAAAAATTGCTTCACCGAATAAGCAACAATCAGCCGCCATGTTTTCAGTTGCAAAATATGCAATTCCGCCAAATGGTTGGGATACTGCGCTTCGGCGGCGATGGCTTTTTGCAAGCCGTAGAAAATATCGGCAAGATGGCGATGCGAGACGTTGGCGGTGATGCTGGCGGCGTTTTGGCGATAGCCGAGCAGGCTTTCAGGCAGCCTGAAAATGCGTTCGGCGGCAAAATAGAGATAGGGCACGGTCATAAAGTCTTCAAACAATTTACCCACTTCAAATTGCTGATGGGCAAACAGTTTGCGGTGATACACGCGCGACCATGCGTACCAGCGGTTTTCGGCAAAGGCGCGTTGGATGTTTTGCGTTTCAGGCTGCCCTTGCGTGGCAATGTTGGCGATGTCGGCAAAATAGGCGTGGTACAGGGTTTGCGCTGCCCAGTTTTGCTCGCCGTAAAACATGGTGGCATCAAATTCTAAAATATCAGGTTGGTGTTGCGACAATTTGTCTAATATTTTGTCTATTGCGCGGTTGTGCAGGATGTCGTCGCTGTCTAAAAAGAAATAGTAGTCGCCCCGCGCTTGGGCGATGCCTGCATTGCGGGCGGCGGATAAGCCTGCGTTGGCTTGGTGGATAACGTGGGCGGCGATGGGGCTGCGCTGGGCGAATTGGGCGATGATGGCGGGGGTTTGGTCGGTTGCGCCATCGTTGATGATGATGAGTTCTAGGCGTGGGTGGTTTTCAGGCTGCGTGTTGTCCAAAATGGATTGCAACGCGGCGTGAACGTAGTCTTGCACGTTGTAGCAGGGGATGATAATGGACAATTGGGGTTTCATGATGCGCTGGGGCTGGGCTGATTGGGGCGAACGAGTTGCACGGCGAAGTCTAATAGGCTGTCAAAAATTTGCGTGCCTTGCGGCAGGTGTTCGCTTTCTTTGGCTAATGTTTTCATGCCTTTGCCTGTGCGCACAAGGATGGGCTTGCCGCCCACGTTGGCGATGGCTTGCAAGTCGCGCAGGCTGTCGCCGATTAGGTAGGTGTCGGCGGCTTGGGCTTGAAATCTGTCTAAAATGTCTAAAATCATGCCCGATTTGGGCTTGCGGCAGTCGCAGTTGCTATCGGCGGTGTGAGGGCAAAACCAGATGCCGCTGATTTCGCCGCCCGCTTGGCGCACCAGTTTGTGCATTTTGCTGTGCATTTCGTTGAGCGTTTGCACGTTGAAATAGCCGCGTGCGATGCCCGATTGGTTGGTAGCGACGGCGAGCGTGTAGCCTGCTTGGGTTAGGAATGCGATGGCGTCTAGGCTGCCGTCTATGGGTTGCCATTCTTCGGGGCTTTTGATGAATTGGTCGCTGTCGTGGTTAATCACGCCGTCTCGATCTAGGATGATGAGTTTCATGGGATTGGCTTGTGAGTGGGTTGGAAAAAGGGGGGATGCGTTTTAATTTCGTTGCAGCCTTCGGCTTTCAGGCTGCCGCCATCAGTTCTAGCAAACACGCGGCGGCGAGCAGGATGGCGATAAAAATCAGAATGTCTTTGAGCTTGGTGGGCGGCGGTTCAGGCGGTGGCGTGTTGGGGATGATGAATGTGCTGCCGCAGTGGTTGCATTGGTGGTGGTCGCCGTGGATATGGCGATGGCTGGTGCTGTGGCATTGGGGGCAATGGATGGGGCTGGGCATGGTTATCAATGGGGCAATGACAGTTGCGGATTTTCAGGCTGCCTTGGGCGGGCAGGGCGCAAGGGTTAGGCGGTTGGCTGTTTCAGGCTGCCAAGCCATGTTTCGTAGGCAGCCTGAAAAATGGCGTTGAGCTTGGTTTGGTTTTCGGGCGTGTCGTGGGTGTGGTAGAACTGCGCTTGGTCTTGGATGCCGAGCGCGGTGAAATAATCGGCAAGAAACGCGCCGTAGCCGTCTTCTTCATCGGCGTAGTAAAACTGGGTGAAGCGGTTGCCGATGGTATTGAAGCAGCCATCGTCGATGCCGCCGTTGAGCTGTTCCAGCACAAATTCTGCGCCGCTGATTAAGCCGATTTGCAGGTCGTGAAACTGCGGCAGGCGGGCAACGGCGGGGCTGTGCAGATTTTGTGAGACTGCCCATGCAAAATAAAAACCGATGTGGTGTGCGGCGTTGCGCTCGGGCAGATGGGCGGGGTAATCGGGCTCTTCGGTGTGGAAAGAGATGTGGTCGTAGTGCATTTTCAGGCTGCCTTTAATTGCAAATAATGAATTGTAAACAAAAGGATGGCATTCAAAAAGGGCAGCCTGAAAAAGGAGTTTCAGGCTGCCCGTGGTATTGACGAATACATTTGGCGATGATTTCAGGCTGCTGATTGCATCCATTAGGCAGCCTGAAAACCTTTATCCCAACAACTTATTCCGACAACAGCGAAATATCCGCCACCGCATTCATCAGCGTTGCCAATTCGTTCAGCAAATTCAAGCGGTTCTGCTTCACAGCAGCATCTTCCGCCATCACCATCACATGATCAAAAAACGCATCCACCTGCGGTTTCACCGCCGCCAGCGCGGTTAAGGCAGCCTGAAAATCGTGTTGTGCCAACGCATTTTGCACGGTGGGGCGCAAGGCTTGCGTGGCGGCGAACAGAGCGCGTTCCGCGTCTTCCTGCAACAGATTTTCCTGCGCCGCGCCCAGCTTGGCATCGGCTTTTTTCAACAGATTTTGCACGCGCTTGTTAGCAGCGGCGAGCGCAGCAGCTTCAGGCAGTTTTTTAAACGATTCAACGGCTTGCAATTTATCCGCCAAATCATCCAAACGATCGGGACGCTGCGCCAAAACCGCCGCCACCGTGTCTTGCGCGTAATCGTTTTGCAGCAACACCGCCAAACGCGCTTGCATAAAATCCGCCACTTCGGCAACGGTGTTGTCTGCCAGCAAATCTTTGGGGAATTGCGCGGCAACAGTGTTCAGCAAGTCGTTGATAGACAACGGACTATTCATCAGCATCCGCAGCACGCCCAACGCCGCACGGCGCAGCGCGTAAGGGTCTTTATCGCCCGTGGGAATCAGCCCGATGCCCCAAATGCCCACCAGCGTTTCCAGTTTATCCGCCAGCGCAACGGCAGTTGCAATCGCGTTTTCAGGCAGCTTGTCGCCCGCAAAACGCGGCTGATAGTGCTGCTCAATCGCCGCAGCGATTTCAGGCTGCTCGCCATCCAGCAGCGCATAATATTTGCCCATCGTGCCTTGCAGCTCGGGGAATTCGCCCACCATTTCGGTTACCAAATCGGCTTTGGCAAGGCGCGCGGCACGTTCGGCGGCGGCAACATCCGCGCCCAATGCCTTGGCGATGTGGGCGGCGATGGTTTGCAAACGCTCGATGCGCTGGGCTTGGCTGCCGATTTTGTTATGATAAACAACGTGTTCCAGCTTGGGCAGACGGCTTTCCAACGTGGCTTTTTGGTCTTGCTTGTAGAAAAATTCCGCATCCGACAAACGCGCCCGCAACACGCGCTCGTTGCCGTGGATGATGTGGCTGGGGTCTGCCGTTTCCAAATTGGAAACCAGCAAAAAGCGGTTCATCAGCTTGCCGTTTTGATCCAGCAGCGGGAAGTATTTTTGATTTTGCTGCATGGTCAAAATCAAGCATTCCTGCGGCACGGCAAGAAAATGCTCTTCAAATTCCGCCTGCAAAACAACAGGATATTCCACCAACGCCGTTACTTCGTCCAGCAGTGCATCATCAGCGGCAACCGTGGCGTTCAGGCTGCCTGAAACCTTGTCCAGCTCGTTTTTAATCGCGGCGCGGCGTTCGGCAAACGAAGCAATCACCTTGCCCTGCTCGGCGATTTGTTGCGCATAATCATCCGCTTGCGCCAACACAATCTCACCCTGCGACAAAAAGCGATGCCCCAAAGTTTGGCGACGGCTGTCCAAGCCCAACACGTTCACAGGCACCACATCCGCGCCATGCAGCACCACCAAGCCATGCACAGGGCGCACAAACGTGTGCGTGCTGCTGCCCCAGCGCATCACTTTGGGTATGGGCAGTTTTTTGATGGCGTTGTTGATAATCTCGCCCAGCAGCGCGGCAAGCGTTTGCCCCGCTTGGGTAAACTCGTGCGCGTACACATCTTGCTTGCCATCGTGGATGATTTTTAGGCTGCCAATTTCTACGCCGCAAGAGCGTGCAAAGCCTTCCAAAGCCTTGGTTGGCACGCCATCTTTCATGCCCGCCGCCACAGAAACGCCTTTGCGCACAATATGCTGCTCCGCCTGCACGGCTTTCACATTCGCCACCGAAACAGCCAAGCGGCGCGGCGAAGCATAGGCGGTGAATTGCGCTGCGCCATCAAGCAGCTGCGCTTTTTCCAAGCCATCGGCGATGGATTGGGCAAAATGGTTGCCCAGATTGTTCAATGCTTTGGGCGGGAGTTCTTCGGTTAGAAGTTCAATTAGAAGGGTTTGGGTCATGTTTTTGCTTTCTTTTGAGAGATTGGGTAACACCGTTTTCAGGCTGCCTATCAGCGGGGCAACAATAGGCAGCCTGAAAAACTAAATACTTATTTTATCTGCTAACAATTCTTGATACATCTGCGCCAATTCGTCTTTTTGTTCCGCAAATGAGCGGATGTGCGCCTTGGGCAGGTTGATGATTGCGCCATCGGGCATGGCTTGATAACGTTTGCACACATCGCGGATGGCTTGGCTTAAATCTTCGGCATCGCTGTCAAACGGGATAATGGTGCCGTTTTCGCCGTCAATAATATCTTCCACTACGCCGCCGCCATCGGTGGCAATCACCCACACATCGCGCAAAATTGCCTCGCGCACCGTTAAACCAAAACTTTCTTTCCATTGCGTTGGAAACAGCAACACATCAATTTCAGCGAAAAATTGGTCAATTGTGTTTTGGTTGTAAGCAGGCACGATTTGGTAATTTTGGATGCCAGCAAAATCTTGGTCATAAAAAGATTTCGCGCCCATGTTAATCATGTTGTCCACAACGCAAAGCTGCGTGTTTTCAAAGTTATGCAGCCTGAAAGCTTCCAAAATCAAATGAACGCCTTTAATGCTGGTTTTGCCGCCTACATAGCCAAAGCGAATCACATCCGATTTGCGTTTTTCCAGCTTATGAATCGGCAAAGTTACCCCGTTTTTGTTTACGCGAACAGTACGATGAAGTTTTTTCTCGTGCACATCTGCAAAATATTGGCTTGGCACTAACAATAAATCCGCTTGCGATAAAGTGTGTTCCAGCATTTTGCCGTTTGCAAAGGCGACATCGTCCCAATTTTCGCGGAATTTTTCGCCATCCAGCATAAATTGATTAGGGCAAATCCACCAAGCATCATGGAACGTTACCACAGTTTTGATGCCTTTTTTATGGCACAAATCCACCACGCCCGCGCCAATACCCTGAATACAATGAATATGGGCGATTTCAGGCTGCACCAAGGCAATAATCTCGGCAACTGCTTTGCTGAATAAAGGATTATCGTAGTTTGCGCCATCCTCCGGCGGCACCGCCACGCTAAACACGGTTACTTGATTGTATTCATAGCGAATGGTGTCGTAGGCTTTCAGATAATGGCTTACTGGCAGCGTGGTAACTGCATAGATTTTGTGGCGTCCATCCTTGGCAAGTAGCTTGTTCAGTTGCTCGGCGACAATAGTGGGGTCGTCGCCAAGCGATTGCGGATGATAGTGAACATTAAAGGTTAAAACCTTGCTTTTTTGCGCGTCAAAAGCAGCATCTTGCACCGCAGCGGCAAGCGTTTTGCCAACTGCTGCGGGCGCATAACGCTGGGTTACGCTTTCATAAGCAGCAGCTGCCATGTTATGGCGCAGTTGTTCGTCTTGAATCAACGCATCAAACGCATCCAGCCATTGCTGCTTGCTATCTGCCAAAAATGCGGTTTTGCCCTGTTCAATCGCATCGGCAAACGCAGCGCGCGGCGAGCATACCGAAGCCAGCTTGGTGATGGATGCTTCAAGGTATTTGATATTGCTTTTGGCGTCGTTGAAAATAAAGTTTTCCAAGGGCGCAATGCTGATGTCGCATTCGGCAAGATAGGCGAGATATTCGGTGTAATTGCAAAAAGAAATATGCTCAATTTGATCTTTTACATCATCAAAATCGGCAGGCAATTCCAAATAACCGATATAACGGAAGCGCACATTGGGATATTTTTTCAACGTTTCCGCTACTGCCGCCGCCGCTTCCATAAAATCAACGTTATGGGTTTTAGAGCCCGAGCCATAAATAATGCGGATGATGTTGTCTGAATGCTGCGCTTTGCTGTTGATTTCTTGCGCCGCTTTAAGCGTTTCAATATCCAAGGCATTTTCTACAACGTGCACCGTTTTCAAACCTGCCTCGCGCATGGCTTCGGCTAAGCCCGATGTAGATGCAATGCCTTCATCGCAAGCTAACATCGCTTCGCGATAGAGTTTGGCGCTGTTAATGATGCCGTTGCGATCTTGCTCGTCTAGCGAGCTGATGGTGCCGCTGATTTTCAAAATTTCTTCATCAAAAATTAAATCGTCCACATCCCAATAGGTTTTGATTCTGAGACGACGGCATTCGTTAATCAAAGCCATCACATTGGGAAATGCGGGCACCCGATAAAAAATCACCACGCTTGCCAAAGAAATTTGTTTTCGCGCTTCTTCATAATCCAGCCACGATGTTACCGAGCAAGGAATGCCCAGTTCTTCAAACATTTCTTGTTTTTGCGTAACACGGTATTTTTTGCATAAAGGCAGGCTCATTTCGCCAATGATGGCAACTTTGAGCGCACAAGTTTCGTTCGCTGCTTGCGAAACGGTGGCTTGGAAAATCTCGGGAAGGAGGGGGTATTTATTTGAGCTTTCCCTCAATAGCTGCTTAACGGTTTTGAATGAATGGGTTTGCTTATATGCCCGCCGCAAAAATTGATAGGCTTTGCCAAAGCTGCCTTTTTCGCGCACCAGTGCAGCAAATTGCTTGCGATAGCGGTTTGTCGAGCGGATGGCGCGCTCGGTGTTAAATAGGGGTTTGAATAAGCGGAATGTCCATAGTTTGGTGTGGCGTTCCGCTTTATTTTTGGGCTTGGATGTGTGGTTTAGGCAGCCTGAAACGGTGGTTGCATCTTGTTGATTGCGTTGTGCGGCAGCAAGGTCTTGTTGCAGTTTGTTCAGCTTTGTTTGCAAATCCAGAATCACTTGTTCTTGCGATTGAGTGTAAGGCGAATGGGCTTGGCTGGGAGCAATACTGCTTGCGCGTTCGGGAGTGTTATTTTGTTCAATAACAGCTTCTTGCCCTGCAACAACTCGTGTGCCAAGTTCATTTTCGCTAGGCGCGCGCTTTGTGATGATGCACATAGAATTAGCAAACGTTACAGCATGAATATGCGCTAGGCTATTGGGCGCAACCACATGATAGCGTTGGAAAATCGGTTCAAGAATTTTATCGTTGCGCAGCAGCAAGCCCCAGTGTTCATGATTAACAACATCCGCCAAATTTTTCAGGAAGCTGATGGCGGAATGGGGGTGATATAAGCTGCCATCAAATTCTTGCCAATAGCTGCAACGCAAGTCTTCAATGATGAAAGTGCCGTTGTCGTTTAAATGGTCAAAATAATTGGCGAAATTGCGCACAATGTCGCCTGATGCGTGAAAACCATTGCTGATGATGATGTCAAAATTGGGGCTGGCATTCAAAATGTGTTGTTTGGTGGATTTTTCTCCTGCATCGCCGATAACAACTTGAATGCGAGCGTCGTCGTAATGCAAAGTTTGGCATTTTTTGTTGCTGTCGCAGCCGATGATGTGGGCGGCTTGCGGGAAGTATTTTGACCATATTTCTAAGCCGCCGCCGTTGTGCACGCCAATTTCAAGCAAGCTGATGGCTTGGTTGCGATAGGGGGCTAGGATGTGGTCGTAATCGTTTAGATAAAGTGCCCATTTTTCAGATACTTTGCCTTGGTGGGTCTCGTATAGGGTTTTGAGTGAGTCCATATTTTTAGGTTGGGTATAAGGTTAATGGGAAATCTTGGTGATGTTGTTTAAGGCTGCGTAATAGCCTTGTTTTTGCAGCAATTCTTGGTGCGTGCCCTGCTCAATAATATGCCCTTCATCCATCACGATAATGCGATCGGCATTTTCAATGGTGGTTAGGCGGTGGGCAACGATGATGCTGGTGCGTCCGCACATCAGGTGTTCCAGCGCTTCTTGCACAAGGTGTTCGGATTCGTTGTCCAATGCACTGGTGGCTTCGTCTAACAGCAAAATCGGGGCGTTTTTCAGGATGGCGCGGGCGATGGAAACGCGCTGGCGTTGTCCGCCCGATAGCTGGCTGCCGTTGGCGCCGATGGGTTGGTTTAAGCCGTCGGGGTGGTTGGCAACGAGTTCACTTAAATTGGCGGCTTTGAGCGCGGCGAGAATTTCTTCTTCGCTGGCATCAGGGCGGCTGTAGCGCACATTATCTTTCAGGCTGCCGTCAAACAAGAAAACGTCTTGCGAAACGAGGGCGAAGTGTTGGCGCAGATTGGCTAGGGTAAGATTGTTGATGTTTTCGCCGTCAATCAACACCTTGCCTTTATTGGGGATAACGAAGCGTGGTAATAGATTAACCACGGTGGTTTTGCCGCTGCCTGAACGCCCCACTAGGGCAACACGTTCGCCCGCTTTGATTTCCAGATTGAAATTGTTGAGCGCTTTGCGTGTTTCTTTGCTGTATTGCACATCAATGTTTTCAAATTTCAGGCTGCCTGAAACATGGCTTAGGGTGCGCGTGCCCGTGTCTTTTTCGGTTTTTTCGTCTAAAAAAGCGCACACGGCATCGGCGGCAAAAAACATGCCTTGCATGGGAATGCTGATATTGGCTAAGTTTTTGATGGGGCTGAGCATTTGCAGCATGGCAACGATAAACGCCATAAATTCGCCAATGGTGGTTACGCCGTTTTGGCTTTGCCATAAAGCGATAAAAATCACCACGGCAAGGGCGAGCGAGGCGATCAGTTCGCTAAATGGCGAGCGCGCGGCGGATGCTTGGGTCATTTTTTTGCTTAATCGCACAATGGTGTTGTTGATGTCGGCAAAACGGTTGGCGGCTTGTTGTTGCCCGCCAAAAAGTTTCACCACTTGATGCCCTTGGTGCACTTCGTTTACCACGTTGTTTAGCGTGCCAATAGAAAGCTGGGCGCTGGAAATAATGTTTTTCAGACGATTGCGGTAATAGCGCGACAGCAGCGAGAGAATGGGGAACATCAGGGCAACCACCAGACTCAATTGCCAGTTGAGATACAGCAACACGCATACCAAGCCAAACACAATCAAAGTATCGCGCGTGAGCACGATAAACACATTGCTGGCATTGCTGATGGAGCCTTCGGTCATTTGTACTAAGCTCATCAATACCGTGCCCGATGGAGTTTTTTTGTAGAAATCGGTGGGCAGCAGCAGCATTTTGTTAAACATATCGCGGCGCAAGGCGCTGATCGCCATCACGGAAACCCATGTGAGCAAATAGCTGCTGGCAAACCGGCAGATGCCGCGAATCAACACGAGAACGATAAAAAATACTGGCACAATCCAGACTTTTTCGGCGGTACCCCAAATCAGATAGTTAAACTGGTCTTTCCAGTTGGCGAGCGTGGCGATGATGCCCGTATCGGCGTTGAGCGTGGGCGGCTCGGACGGCATGGCAAAGCCTTGGTTTACCAGGGGCGCGATAAAGGCGGCAAGATAGCTTTCGGTCGCCGCCACGCCAACAATGCTGATCAGCGCAAAGATGATGCGCGCTTTGTAGGGGCGGATATAGCTCATCAAGCGCATGAAACTTTGCGTGTCTTTTTTGGAGAATAGTCCAAATGTGAGTTTTTCTATCATGTGTATTTCTTTGGATTGGGATGGGGTGAGGCAGCCTGAAAACCGCAATGGCTTCAACAAAGCGAGAAAAGGTTTTCAGGCTGCCTTTGGTTTGGCTTGATGCGGCGCTTTTGGGTTTTTCAGGCTGCCTGATGATTCTTTGTGTTGCGTGTGGGCAAGATGCAGAGCGGCATTATTGCGCTTGTTTTAACAGCGGATAACCCAATGCTTCGCGGCTGGCAACGAATTTTTGCGCCACTTGACGGCTGAGTGCGCGGATGCGTCCGATGTAGGTGGCGCGTTCGGTTACGGAAATCGCGCCGCGTGCGTCTAATAGGTTGAAGGTGTGTCCTGCTTTGAGCACGAGTTCGTAGGCGGGCAGGGCGATCGGTGCATCTTCGGTTGCCAGCAGGCGTTTGGCCTGGGCTTCGTAGCCGTTGAATTGTTCCAGCAGCCAGGTGGCGTCGCTGTGTTCAAAGTTGTAGGTAGATTGTTCTACTTCGTTTTGGTGGTACACATCGCCATAGCTGAGTTTGTCGCCTGTGGGTGTGGTTGCCCAAACCAAATCGTAAACATTTTCAACGCCTTGCAGATACATGGCGAGACGTTCTATGCCGTAGGTGATTTCGCCAAGCACGGGTGTGCAATCTATGCCGCCAACTTGTTGGAAATAGGTGAATTGGGTTACTTCCATGCCGTTGAGCCAAACTTCCCAGCCCAAGCCCCATGCGCCGAGTGTGGGGTTTTCCCAATCGTCTTCCACGAAGCGGATGTCGTGAACGGTGGGGTCTATGCCCAGCTCTTTCAGGCTGCCTAAATAGAGATCTTGGATGTTGTCGGGCGCGGGTTTGAGCGCGACTTGGAATTGGTAATAATGTTGCAGGCGGTTGGGGTTGTCGCCGTAGCGGCCGTCTTTGGGACGGCGGCTGGGTTGAACGTAGGCAACGTTCCACGGCTCGGGCCCGAGCGCGCGCAGGCAGGTGGCGGGATGGGACGTGCCCGCGCCGACTTCCATGTCAAACGGTTGAATGATGGCGCAGCCTTGGCTTGCCCAGTATTGTTGTAGTTTGAAGATGATTTGTTGGAAAGTTAGCATGGTTGTGTGGGGTGAGAATTTGAAAACGCGCTATTTTACTGTATTTTCAGGCTGCCTGAAATGTGGTGTGGCGGATTGTGTGTTTTTGTTAAGAAATATTTGGCGATGTGGCGAGTTTGTATATAATGGCGCACATTTTCGCGCGGTCGTTGGGCTGGCGCGTATGTTTTATTTGGAAGCTACATGAGTCGTCGTCATCAAAAGAAAAAGTCGCATCGTTCGCAGCATGCGCCGCAAGTGGCGCAAGGGCAGCCTGAAAACGAGCAATCGCCTGCGTCCAAGCCGTTTAATATGCGGCGCGTGGTGGCGATGAGTTTTGCGATTGCGCTGGCGATTGTGTTGTTGTCGTATTGCGTGAATCGGCATGAGCAAGCGGCGCCTGTTGCGGCAGAGCCGATGGCTTCGGATACGGGCGTGATTCCCGATTCGGAAGCGCAGGCGGCAGAGCGGGCGGCGCGGTTATCGGCTTCGCAAGAGCGCGGAATGACTGCCCCTGCCGATGCGGCAAGCGATGTGGACGAATGGGACGCGGCTTCGGATGCTGCGGCGGCTTCGGCTTTGTAAACAATTTGTAAACTTGTATGGATAAACCTATACTCCAACCTTTTTCAGGCTGCCTAATCGGTGTGTTTGCGGCAGCCTGAAAACTTTAAAACAAGGATTAAATTATGTTTAAAAAACACCTTTTCACGGCGACTTTGTTTTCCGCCTTTTTGCTGGCTGCGTGTTCGGGCGGCAATGGCGGCAGCAATGGCAGCGCAACCAACAACGCCAGCGCACCCGCCGCTGCCAGCAGCACAGGCTTGGATGTAAGCAAAACCTATATCGTTGCCACCGATGCTTCCTATCCGCCGATGGAATACATGGACAACGGCAAAGTGGTGGGCTTTTCGCATGATATTTTGGATGCCGCCGCCAAATCACAAAACGTGAAATTGGAATTTGTGAACACGCCGTTTGAAGGCTTGTTTGCCAATGTGGACAAGGGCGACAGCGACATCGGCTTAGCCAGCATCACCATCAATGATGAACGAAAACAACAGCTTGATTTTTCCGACCCCTATTTTACTGCCACGCAAATGATCATCACCGACAACAAAAACAGCGACGCAGTAAAAACCTTTGCCGATTTGAAAGACCGCACCGCATCCGTGCAAGGTGCCACATCAGGCGATTTGATTTTGCAAAAACTACAAGGCAAAGACAGCACTAACATCAAACGCTTTGAAACCATGCCCCTAGCGTTTAAAGAGCTAGAAACAGGCGGCGTGGATGCCGTGGTGGGCGACAGCAGCGTGGTGGCTTATTATGTGAAACAACACCCCGATGCCAAATTAAACGTGGTGGTCGATCCATCGTTTATCCAAGAACACTACGGCTTCGTATTCAAAAAAGGGCGCAGCGACGGCTTGCGCGAAACCATCAACAAAGGGCTTGCCCAAATTAAAGCCGACGGCACCTACGACAAAATCCACGCGCAATGGTTTGGTGCACCGTCCGACCAAGCCAGCAGCGCATCTGGCGCAGCAAGCCAATAAACCCATCAAAGGCAGCCTGAAAACAGCATTTCAGGCTGCCTTTGGTTATGTTTGGGCAGCCTGAAAAAAGCATCGCGCAGCTGCCACCGTTTTCATGGCGTCTTGCCGCCATACCCACGCTTCGGGCGCTTGAATGCCCACCATCCGCAGTTGTTGCCATCCATCTCCATTTTCAGGCTGCCTGAAACAACACCTAACGCCCAAAAAAGGAAAACCCTATGGACTACCCCGCCCTGCTCGCCGTCCTGCAACAACACGCCAACCCCGAACGCGCCGTGCCGATGCAGGCATACATGAAACACCGTTTCGCCTATTTCGGCATCGGCAAACCCGAACTTGCCCGCCTGTGCCGCCCGTTTTTCAAAGACGCCGCCAAACAGCCGGTCGATTGGGATTTCGTGCGCCGCTGCTGGGACGACCCGCACCGCGAATTGCAATACGCCGCGCTCGAATACCTGAAAAAAATGCAGCAGCACCTGACCCCGCAGGACATCCCGCGTTTGCAAACGCTGATTACCGAAAAATCATGGTGGGACAGCGCCGACGTACTCGACCGCATTGTCGGCGGCATCGCCCTGCGCCACCCCGAAGTCAACACCGTCCTATTGGCATGGAGCACCGACGACAACATCTGGCTGCGCCGCGTCGCCATCGACCACCAACTGCTCCGCAAACAACGCACCGACACCGCGCTGCTGGAAAAAATCATCTGCAACAATCTGGGGCAAAAAGAATTTTTCATCAACAAAGCCATCGGCTGGGCATTGCGCGATTACAGCAAAACCAACCCCGAATGGGTGCAAGACTTTATCGACCGACACCGGCATAAAATGGCCAAACTGAGCCTGCGCGAAGCAGGTAAATACCTGCCGCCGAAGGCCGTCTGAAAAGCTGCCTAAGTCTTTAAATTTAAGGAGATTGGGATGACATCGAAAAGCCAAATGAACGCATCTTGGTATGCAGACCCATCGCGGGGCAGCGTACCCAATTCGTTTAACCTATTTCAGGAACAATTCTTAAAGCCTTTGGGCAAAACCGCTGTGAACATCGAACGGGAAAAAGAAAGTGCCGAATACGGCTCGGTTCGCTTTGAGATGGACGGACAAACCTGTTTGTATCGTCAGGCCAAACATACGCCAAAAAAAGTCGGCCAATTTGTCGCACTCTGGAAACGCCCGGCAATGTCCGGCGAAATCGCGCCATTTGACTACGACGACGGCATTGATAAGGTGATTATCTTGGCAGAGGAACATCCGCGTTTCGGAGTGTTCGTTTTCCCATGTCGGCTGCTGGTCGAAAAAGATATTTTTTCTGAGAAATCCATAGGAGGAAAACGTGCATTTCGGATTTACGCGCCTTGGGTTATGCCATCAGCGGCACAGGCCAAGCGAGCTAAAATTTGGCAATGCGATCACTTTGTGGAACTTACGGATACGACCCAAGGGCTGGCGCGATTAGCCAAGGTGCTTTAAGCCGAAAGGCCGTTTGAACGCCCCAAAGCAGCCTTACACTTTTCAGACGGCCTCAATAGGCAAGCTAGACTGACCAAACCCAACATTCTTAATCACTTAACAGTTTTGTTGGACCCTGCCGGAATCTACGTTTACCAATTCAAATCCGCTATACTATAAATTTTTGGGGCTGTCCTAGATAACTAGGATAAATTACTTCTTACCAATTGTTTTA
>CAUQQW010000017.1:0-24103 GCA_963520365.1 uncultured Kingella sp. | reverse complement strand
TTAAAGTGCTGCGTAGATGGTGTGGTATTTAGGGCTTATCTAGTACAGCCCCAAAGTTAAACCGCGCTTTTCAGGCTGCCTTATCCGCGCTTAAATCGCGCAGATTTTCGCCACGATTTCATCCAGCGGCACGCTGATGCTTTCACCGCTGCGGCGTTCGGCGTATTCCACATTGCCGTCTTTGAGCGCGCGGTCGCCAATCACAATGCGGTGCGGGATGCCGAGCAATTCGCTGTCGTTGAGCAACACGCCTGCGCGTTCGTCGCGATCGTCCAGCAACACATCCACGCCTGCGGCTTGCAAATCGGCGTAGATGCGGTCGGCGGCTTCGCGCACGGTGTCGGATTTTTTGTAATTCATCGGCACAATCACGGCGGTAAACGGCGACATAGCTTCTGTCCAGATGATGCCACGCTCGTCGTTGTTTTGCTCAATGGCGGCGGCAACAATGCGCGTGATGCCGATGCCGTAGCAGCCCATTTCCATGATTTGCGCTTTGCCGTTGTTGTCCAAAAAGCTCGCGCCCATTGCGGCAGAATATTTGTCGCGCAGTTGGAACACGTGCCCCACTTCAATGCCGCGCGCCAGTTTCAGGCTGCCTTTGCCGCAGGGGCTGGGGTCGCCTGCGATAACGTTGCGCAAATCCACAAATTCAGGCTCGGCGGCATCGCGCCCAAAGTTGAAGCCTGTGTAGTGGTGGTCGTCATCGTTGGCGCCGATTACCCAATCCGCGCCTTTTTCGCAGGCAAAATCGGCATACACTTTGCCCGCGAAGCCCACGCAGCCGAGCGAGCCGCCGTTTGCGCCAAATTGCGCCACGATGGCTTCGGGCGATGCCATGGTGAGCGGCGATTTCACGCCCGCCAGTTTTTCGGCTTTGATGTCGTTGAATTCGTGGTCGCCGCGCAGCATCAGCAGCACCAATTCGCCTTCGCCCTCGCCTTCCACCACGATGGATTTCAAGGTTTGCTCAACGGGAATGTTTAAAAACGCCACCAATTCGGCAATAGTTTTCACATTGGGTGTGTGGATTTTGGCGAGCGTTTGCGCAGGCGCGGCGCGGCTGCCTGAAAGCGGCAAGGTCTGCGCCAGCTCTACGTTTGCGGCGTAATCGGAGGCATCGCTGTATGCAATCACGTCTTCGCCGCTGTCTGCCAACACTTGAAACTCGTGCGAGCCGGTGCCGCCGATGCTGCCCGTATCCGCTGCCACGGGGCGATAATCCAAGCCTAAACGGTTGAAAATGCGGCAATATGCGTCATACATGGTTTGATAGGTGGCTTGGAGCGATTCAAAATCGGCGTGGAAGGAATAAGCGTCTTTCATCAAAAATTCGCGCGCGCGCATCACGCCAAAGCGGGGGCGGCGTTCATCGCGGAATTTGGTTTGAATGTGGTAGAAATTTTTGGGTAATTGCTTGTATGAATTGACTTCTTTGCGCACGATGTCGGTAATCAGCTCTTCGCAGGTGGGGCTGAAACAAAAGGCGTTGTCGTGGCGGTCGGTGATGCGCAAAAGCTCGTCGCCGTAAAAATCCCAACGCCCGCTTTCTTTCCACAAATCAGCAGGTTGCACAACAGGCATCAGCAATTCAATCGCGCCTGCGCGGTTCATTTCTTCGCGCACGATGGCTTCCACTTTGCGCAGCACGCGCAAGCCCATCGGCATCCAAGTGTATAAGCCCGATGCGTTGGCTTTAATCAATCCCGCGCGCAGCATGAGTTTATGGCTGGCAAGCGCGGCTTCGGCGGGGGCTTCTTTTAAGGTGGAAATGAAAAATTGACTGGCTTTCATGGGGGTGTCCTATCGCGGTTAAGTTTGCGGTTAAAGGCGCGGATTATAGCAAAATCCTTGCTAAGTTTTCAGGCTGCCGCAGGGCATCGCAAAGACAGCCTGAAAACCTGCGTGGCATATTTCTCTGCGTTTCAGGCTGCCTGGCAACAGTAGCCATGCCTGCCCCAAAAATGGCATAATCGCCCCCTTTCTTGCCAGCCATAACAACATCTTGCCACATCATGAATCGTCTCTTGCTCACCAGTCTCGTTTTAGCCGCTAGCGCTTGCGCCGCACCAATTGTGCAGCCTGAAAAACCAGAGCCCGCGCACAAAGCCAAGCCATCGCTGCCCTACCCCGAAAGCAGTCTCCACGAACAATTTGAACAGCTTGCCATTCAAGTGAGCCGTTTGGAAAACCAAGTTGCCGAGCTGCAAAGCCGCGTGGAGCAATTGGAACAGCGCAATGCGCCGCCTGCGCCTGTTAAACGCCACACTCGCTTGCGCCCTGCCAAACCCATCGCTCCGCCCTTTCAAGGCAGCCTGAAAACCGAAACCAACAGCAGCCAGCTAGAAAAAGCGCAACAACAATACAGCCAACAGCAATACCAAGCCGCCACGCTCACGTTGCGCGAAGCCGATAGCGGTGGCGATGGCAGCGAAACCGCGCAAAAAAGCATGTTTTTGCTGCTGCAAGCGCACCAAAAGCTCAACCATTGCCAAAGCGTGATTAACATCGGGCAACGCTACGCCACCCGCTTTTCAGGCAGCCTGAACGCGCCCGAAGCCCTATCGCTGGTGGCGCAATGCCAATGGCGCATTCAACAGCAAGACATCGCCCGCGACACATGGCGCAAAATCATCCAGCAATACCCCAAAAGCCCCGCCGCATCCCGCGCCCGCAACCAAATCAAACAAAGGTGAACCATGAATATTCTGATTTCCAACGACGATGGCTATTTATCGCAAGGCATCGCCACCCTTGCCCGCATCGCAGGCGAATTTGCCAATGTGCGCGTGGTTGCGCCTGAGCGCGACCGCAGCGGCGTGTCCAATTCGCTTACGCTGGATCGCCCGCTCAGAATCCGCAGCGCAGAAAACGGTTTTTATTATGTGAGCGGCACGCCCACCGACTGCATCCATCTGGGCTTGCACGCCCTTGCCGACTTCCAGCCCGACCTTGTGCTATCAGGCATCAACCACGGCTCAAACCTTGGCGACGACACGCTGTATTCAGGCACAGTCGCCGCCGCCACCGAAGCCTATCTGATGGGCATCCCCGCCGTTGCCTTCTCGCTCACCAGCCACGAATTTCACAAATACGCCGCCACCGCCGAAAAAGCCGTGTGGAACATCGTTGCCCAGCTCGTGCAAAATCCGCCCAGCGCACCGATTTTATGGAATGTGAACATCCCCGCCGTCGCCCCCGACGCATTGCGCGGACACAAAATTGCCCGCCTAGGCAGACGACACCACACCCAAAGCATCGTGCACGCCACCAACCCACGCGGCGAAGATGTTTACTGGATTGGCGCGGTGGGCGCGGTTGCCGACAGCGAAAACGACACCGATTTTGCTACCTGCGAGTCAGGTTATGTGAGCATTACGCCCCTGCAAATTGATTTAACCGCCTACTCGCAAATGCAAGCGCTGGACGATTACTGGCAAAACCTATCGTTCGCATCATGATTTTCAGGCTGCCCCAATCGCCATGCAAAAGGCAGCCTGAAAAACAATCCATCCCATAACGCAGCCTGAAAATGTGTTTACAGCGTTTTCAGGCTGCCCATCCCCCAAAACAAAAGGACAACCATGAATATCATCAACACCCCCATCCCAGACGTAAAAATCCTAGAACCCCAAGTCTTCGGCGACGAGCGCGGCTTTTTTATGGAAACTTTCCGCGACAACTGGTTTAATGAACACGTTGCCCAGCGCACCTTCGTGCAAGAAAACCACAGCAAATCCAACAAAGGCGTGCTGCGCGGCTTGCACTATCAAACCAAAAACACCCAAGGCAAACTCGTGCGCGTGGTGGTAGGCAGCGTGTTAGACGTTGCCGTGGACTTGCGCCGCTCATCGCCCACCTTCGGCAAATGGGCAGGCGCCGTTTTGTCTGCCGACAACAAACGCCAGCTTTGGGTACCCGAAGGCTTCGCCCACGGCTTTTATGTGTTGGAAGACAACACCGAGTTTGTTTACAAATGCACCGATTATTACAACCCCCAAGCCGAGCATTCGCTGATTTGGAACGACCCCACCGTCGGCATTGATTGGCAACTGAACGGCGAACAGCCCAGCCTATCTGCCAAAGATTTAGCAGGCAAAGTGCTTGCCGAAGCCGTTACGTTTGAATAATTGAATAACGGCTTGCGTTGCATAACCGTTTGCTTGGCATCACCGCCGCGCAGATAAAAGGCAGCCTGAAAACGCTTGGATGGTTTAAATGCGTTTTCAGGCTGCTTTTTTGTTTTGTGGGGGACGTTGAGATGGGTTTCAGGCTGCCTGAAAAGGATTTTCCAAAAGCAGCCTGGAAAAACCAAAAACCGCTTGGAACAATACCAAACGGTTTTTATTGTATAAACCACCTTTCAGGCTGCCACACCCATCCCCCAAAAAGCAGCCTGAAACCCCATTCCCCCAAAAACCCTACCCCAACCGCTGCAAACACTCCTTCACCAAGCCTGCGCCGCGATAAATCAGCCCGCTATAAAGCTGCACCGCGCTTGCGCCCAGTTGCATTTTCTCTGCCGCGTGTTCGCCCGACAAAATCCCGCCCGCGCCAATAATCGGCACCTTGCCGCCCAGCTCGCGCGCAAACGCCGCCAACACGCGGTTACTCGGTTCGCGTACAGGCTCGCCGCTCAATCCGCCTGCTTCCTGCGCCAACGGCGATGCGCCCAGCGCGGTTTTGTCTATTGTGGTGTTGGTGGCGATTAAGCCATCCATCTCGGTTTGCATGACCACATGGGCGATGTCGGCGATTTGCGCGTCGTCCAAATCAGGCGCAATTTTCACCGCCAGCGGCACATAACGCCCAACGCGCGCGCTCAATTCGGCTTGCTTGTTTTTCAGGCTGCCTAACAGCTTGCTCAATTCATCGCTACCTTGCAACGAGCGCAGATTTTTGGTGTTGGGCGATGAAATGTTCACCGTAATATAAGAAGCGTATTCGTAGGCTTTTTCCAAGCAAATCAAATAGTCATCCACCGCGTTTTCAATCGGCGTGCTGGCGTTTTTGCCGATGTTAATCCCCAAAATGCCCGTGTAGCGCGAGCGTTTCACATTGGCAATCAGCGCATCAATGCCGTGGTTGTTAAAGCCCATGCGGTTCACAATCGCGTTGTGTTCAGGCGCACGAAACAGGCGCGGCTGCGGATTGCCCGCCTGCGGGCGAGGCGTTACCGTGCCAATTTCAATAAAACCAAAGCCCAACGCTGCCAAGCCGTCTATCGCTTCGCCATTTTTGTCCAAGCCCGCTGCCAGCCCTACGGGGTTGGGCAGCTGCAAGCCCATCAGCGAAGTGGGCTTGGTGTGCGGGTTTACGCGCGGCATCAGGCAATAGCCGTGGGCAAGGGTTTGAATGGTGAAATTGTGCGCTTGCTCGGGGTCAAGTTTGAACAGCAAAGGGCGGATAAAAGTTGAATACATAGCTGGGCTTCCTGGTTGGGTGGATGGGATAGGCAACCTGAAAACGCAAATCGCCTAGGCGGCTGCCATTCTAAAAAAGCAGCCTGAAATCGTTTTCAGGCTGCCTTTGTGTGCGCTCAATTATTCTGCGGATGATTCGCCAGCCGCTTCCGTTTCTTGCGCAGGCGCATTGCGTTCAGGCTGGGGCAACAACGCGCGGATAGACAACCGCACACGACCGCGCTCGTCCACATCCAATGCTTTCACATTCACCACTTGCCCCACTTTCAGATAATCGTTCACATCTTTCACGCGCTCATGCGCAATTTGGCTGATGTGCACCAAGCCGTCTTTGCCAGGCATCACCGACACAATCGCGCCCACGTTGTTATCCAAAATTTTCACCACTGTGCCTTCATACACCTTGCCAACTTCCACTTCGGCGGTAATCATCTCAATGCGCGCTTTGGCGGCTTCGCCCGCTTCGGCGGTGGTGGCGGCAATGGTTACCACGCCGTCATCGCTGATGTTGATTTCGGTGTGGGTTTCGGCGGTGATGCTGCGGATGGTTTCGCCGCCTTTGCCGATGACTTCGCGGATTTTATCAGGGTTGATTCTCATGGTGTACAAGCGTGGCGCGTGTTGCGACAGCTCTTGCGGGCCTGATACCGCTGCCTGCATTTGACCCAAAATGTGCAAACGCGCTTCTTTGGCTTGTGCCAACGCAATTTGCATAATTTCTTTGGTAATGCCTTGAATTTTAATATCCATTTGCAGCGCGGTAACGCCTTCGGTTGTGCCTGCCACTTTGAAATCCATATCGCCTAAATGGTCTTCATCGCCCAAAATATCGGTGAGCACGGCGAATTTGTTGTCTTCCAAAATCAAGCCCATTGCGATGCCCGCAACGTGCGCTTTCAAAGGCACACCCGCAGAGAGCAAGCTCAAACAGCCACCGCACACGCTTGCCATAGAAGACGAGCCGTTGGACTCGGTGATTTCAGAAACCACGCGCATGGTGTAGTTAAAATCTTCCGCATCGGGCAACACCGCCACCAAAGCGCGTTTTGCCAAGCGACCATGCCCAATTTCGCGGCGTTTGGGCGCACCCACGCGACCCACTTCGCCTGTGGAATAAGGCGGGAAGTTGTAGTGCAGCATAAAGCGGTCGGTGTATTCGCCGCTCAATGCATCAATAATTTGCTCATCGCGCGAAGTGCCCAGCGTGGCAACGGCAAGGGCTTGCGTTTCGCCGCGTGTAAACAATGCCGAGCCGTGAGTGCGTGGCAACACGCCTGTTTGGATGTTGATAGGACGCACGGTGCGGGTGTCGCGCCCGTCAATGCGTGGCTGCCCCGCCAAAATTTGCCCGCGCACCACATCGGCTTCCAGTTGTTTAAAGATGCCTTTGATTTCGTTTTTCGCCAGCGTGTCGGTTTCTTCGGTAATCAACGCGGCTTCCACGGCTGCCCATGCTTCGTCCAATTTGGCGCTGCGGGCTTGTTTTTGGCGGATTTTGAACGCTTCGGCGATGGTTGCGCCTGCAATTTCGCGCACTTTGCTCACTAATTCTGCGTTGGTTTCAGGCGCTTTCCAATCCCATACTTCGGGGTTAACTTCATCCGCCAATTCGTTGATGGCGTTAATCACGGCTTGCATTTGCTCATGACCAAATACTACCGCGCCCAGCATCACATCTTCGGGCAAGATGTCGGCTTCAGATTCCACCATCAACACGGCTTGTTTGGTGCCTGCTACCACCAAATCCAATTGCGAAGTTTCCAATTCAGTTTTGCTGGGGTTGAGCAAATATTGACCATTGGCATAGCCCACGCGCGCTGCGCCAATTGGACCGGCAAATGGCACGCCGCTTAACACCAGCGCAGCCGATGCGCCAATCATGGCGGGAATGTCGCTGTCAATTTCGGGGTCGCAGGAAACCACCATCGCCACGATTTGAATGTCGTGATAAAAGCCTTCGGGGAACAACGGGCGAATGGGGCGGTCAATCAAGCGGCTGGTTAGAATTTCTTTTTCGCTTTGCTTGCCTTCGCGTTTGAAAAAGCCACCAGGGATTTTTCCTGCGGCGTAGGTGCGTTCCAAATAATCAACGGTGAGCGGGAAGAAATCTTGCCCTTCTTTCACTTCTTTATTGGTGGTTACGGCAACCAAAACCACGGTATCGCCCATGGATACTTTTACCGCGCCTGCGGCTTGGCGGGCGATTTCGCCTGTTTCTAGGGTTACGGTGTGATTGCCATATTGGAATGATTTAATGTGTTTGTTAAACATAATAGACCTTTACAAAAAGTTGCCCGCGCTAAAACACTAGCGATGTTTACTGGGGGGTGCCATCATCGGGCGCAATAAACATAGGTAGTATTTCAGGCTGCGAGCGGTTGGAAAAACGGCTGGATTTTAGCATAAAACGCGTTTTCAGGCTGCCTAACCCTGTTTGCAGGATAAGGCAGCCTGAAAACGGTTAAAACCTATATTCGCCAATGTTGCAAGCGGCAAATACAGGTTTGGTTTAGATTAAACTGAGAATGATGAACCGCAACCGCAGGTGGTTACGGCATTGGGATTGCTGCGAATCACGAATTGCGAGCCTTGCAAGCCGTCGGTGTAGTCAATTTCTGCGCCCAAAAGATATTGATAGCTCATGGGATCAACTAGAAATTTCAGGCCGTTTTTTTCAATTTCAAAGTCGTCGTCGTTTTTGATTTCGTCGAATGTGAAGCCGTATTGAAAACCTGAACATCCGCCGCCGTTCACAAAAACGCGCAGCATTAATTCAGGGTTATCTTCTTCGGCAATCAATTCGGCTACTTTGGTGCAGCAAGAATCGGTGAAGTTAATGGGGGATTCAAATTCTTCAGACATGATGTGTCTCCTTCGTGTGAGTGTGGGCGCGATATTGGGATGCGTCGCGCGATATTCAAGATGTGGGCGAATTCTACTCCAAAGGAAATATTCATGCAAAATGAACATACGGCGTTTGCGGCAAGGCAAAATGGGGGATAGGCAAATGTAATCCCCAAAAATTGCGCGGCGTTTTGTCGTATAATTTGTGCGGTTATTTGGGGTGTGGGAAATGGCTGTTTTGTGGTGTGCCAAAGGCAGCCTGAAAACTGTTTTGCAATGGTGGCGCGTTGGTTGCCATTGCAAAACATTTTTCTATTTTTGATTAACTGAAAGCATCGCTGGCTGCGTGGTTTTGCTCGCGCGAGTTGGCGATGCTCAATAGATTATTGGATGGCTATCATGGCTTTTGAAACTTATCCCTTGCCGAAGGATTTGCCGCGCCCGCCCGAAACGGTGTTGGTGAACATCACGCCGCAGGAAACGCGCGTGGCGATTTTGGAAGAGAACAATATTTGCGAGTTGCACATTGAGCGCAACAGCGAGCACAGCCTTGTGGGCAATATTTATTTGGGTATTGTGCGCCGCGTGTTGCCCGGGATGCAAAGCGCGTTTGTGGACATTGGCTTGGAGCGGGCGGCGTTTTTGCACATTATGGATATTGTGGAGCAGCGGCAAAATCCCGAATCCAATCAACGCATTGAACACGTTTTGTTTGAAGGGCAAACTTTGCTGGTGCAAGTGATTAAAGACCCGATCAACAGCAAAGGGGCGCGGCTTTCCACGCAAATTTCGTTGGCGGGGCGGTTTTTGGTGCATTTGCCGCAGGATGAACACATCGGCATTTCGCAGCGCATTGACAACGAATTTGACCGCCACACTCTGCGCGAGCGGCTCAACGCGCTGCTGCCTGAAACCGCCTGCCACGGCTACATCATCCGCACCAGCGCGGAAAACGCCAGCGATGCCGAATTGCAAGCGGATATTGATTATTTGACTAAGGTGTGGGGCAATATTCAGCATCAGGCAAAGGTGTTGCCGCCTGAGTCGCTGCTGTATGAAGATTTGCCGTTGGCGCAACGCGTGCTGCGCGATATGTTTAATGACAACACGCATGAGATTTTGGTGGATTCGCGGCGAAACTTTGCGCGGATGCTTAATTTTGCCGAGCAATATGTGCAAGGCGCAGTGGACAAATTGCAGCGTTTTCAGGGCGAACGCCCGCTGTTTGAAACGTTTGGCGTGGAAGCAGAGATTAACCGCGCCTTGCAGCCGCGCGTCAACCTAAACTTTGGCAGCTATTTGATTATTGAAACCACCGAGGCGATGACCACGATAGACGTGAACACGGGCGGCTTTGTGGGCGCGCGCAATTTTGACGAAACCATCTTCAAAACCAATTTAGAAGCCTGCCACGCCATCGCCCGCGAGCTACGGCTACGCAATTTGGGCGGCATCATCATCGTGGATTTTATTGACATGATGCTGGAAGAACACCGCGAAGCCGTGTTGCAAGAACTCGCCAAAGCATTGAGCTTTGACCGCACGCGCGTTACGCTCAACGGCTTCACGCAGCTAGGCTTGGTGGAATTAACCCGCAAACGCAGCCGCGAAAGCCTGAAACATATTTTGTGCGAACCCTGCCCCACCTGCCAAGGCAAAGGCAGCCTGAAAACCGCGCAAAGCCTGTGCTACGAAATCCAACGCGAAATTGTGCGCGAAAGCCGCCGTTTTGACGCACGCGAGTTCCGCATCATCGCGTCGCCCAAGGTGATTGATATGTTTTTGGATGAAGAATCGCAATCGCTGGCGATGTTGATTGATTTTATTGGCAAGCCGATTTCGCTGTCGGTGGAAACGGCTTACACGCAAGAGCAGTACGATATTGTGCTGGTTTGAGCGCCATAGAAACACCATAGGCAGCCTGAAAAACGATATTTGGATTTCAGGCTTAATGTTTTGCCTATCCTGCGGCAGCCTGAAACAACATGAAGCACAACGCATTCCCACAACCAAACCCATCATCCATTTTTGCCAGAGCACGGCTTGCCAGCAAGCCGTAAAGGGCGCGAAACAGCGTTTCAGGCTGCCTGCCGTATGCGCCCGTGTTTCATTCTATATAACATTTTCAGGCTGCCACAGCAGATAACGGCAGCCTGAAAAGTAAGTTCACACGCTTTGGCAAAGCCAACTGCCATCCCCGATTTGATGATTATGCCCCGCCTGATTTCCCAACACGCCCCATCCGCCATCCGCCGCCATATCCAACGCGGCGGCTTAATCGCCTACCCCACCGAATCCTGCTACGGCATCGGCGCTAATCCGCGCAACGCGCACGCTCTGCGCGCCATTTTTCGCCTGAAAAAACGCCCGCAACACAAAGGCTTTATCACCATTGGCAACCAGCTCTCGCAGCTAGAACCGCTGTTGCAAAGGCAGCCTGAAAACGTGCGCCAGCATCTGCGCGACACATGGCCTGCGCCGATTAGCTTTGTGCTGCGCGCGCAGGCTTGCGTGTTGCCCCAACTGCGCGGCAAGCGGCGCAACAGCCTTGCCGTGCGCGTGCCCAATCATCCCGTGGCGCGGACGTTGTGTCGCATTGCGGGCACGCCGCTGGTGTCCACATCGTGCAACCAATCGGGCAAGCGCGTGTGCAAGAGCGAGCGCGAAGTGCGGCGCTTGTTTGGACGCAAGGTTTGGATTGTGGGCGGGCGCGTGGGCAAGCGTAAGCAGCCGAGCGAAATTGTGGACTGGGCGGCGAATAAACGCTTGCGATAGGCAGCCTGAAAATGGTTTGGGGGGGGAGCAGAAGGAAAATGGCAATCGCATTGTATCCGTCATTTGATAACAATCCATCGCGTTTCATTTTGTGTTTCAGGCTGCTCAAACATTTTCAGGCTGCCTATTCCCCAACCGCGAATCAGGCAGCCTGAAAACAAGCAATCCCCGCTCACCCACCTGCCAATATCCATTCTTGCCGCATCTTGCCCACAAACCAAAAGCAGCCTGAAAGCCGTTTACAAACTTTCAGGCTGCCTTTCTTTGATTGGCTATTTCGGCTTAAACCTGAAAACCCAGCAAAAAAGCACGTCGGCTCGTTCGCAAAGTTTTCAGGCTGCCTACTAGCAAACCACACTCGCTACAACAACACCTTCTCAATCCCCCCATTTTTCGCGGTTGCCACAAAATCGTCTAACCAATTTCCCCCCAAAATCTGGTTCGCCATTTCTATCACAATGTAATCCGCAGGCAGATTGTTGTCTTCAGCATAGCGACTTAGCCCTTGCAAGCAGGCAGGGCAAGAAGTGAGCATTTTCACAGGCTCGCCTTGCGGCAGCGCGGCAAGGTTTTTCTCAATTTCTTCTTGTTTGCGGAATTTCACTTGGGTGGCGATGTCGGGGCGTTTGACGGCAAACATGCCGCTTTCGCCGCAGCAGCGGTCGCTCAGTGGCACGTTTTGCCCAATCAGCTCACTGGCGAGTTTCGCGCCGTCCATGCTTTTGATGGGGGTATGGCAGGGGTTGTGATAAAGATATTGCTGCCCTGCAATGCCGCTTAATTTGATGTTTTTTTCCAGCAAAAATTCGTGGATGTCCACAATGCGGCAGCCTGAAAAGATGTCTTCAAAGCGGTATTCGGCAAGCGCGTCGTAGCAAGTGCCGCAGGAAACGACCACAGTTTTAATGTCCAGATAATTCAAGGTGTTCGCCATGCGGTGAAACAGCACGCGGTTTTCAGTAACCATGTCGTTGGCTTTGCCCGCGTCGCCGTGCGCGGATTGCGGATAGCCGCAGCAAAGATAACCGGGGGGCAACACGGTTTGCACGCCCGCGTGGTACAGCATGGCTTGGGTGGCCAGCCCCACTTGCGAAAACAGCCGCTCCGAGCCGCAACCGGGGAAATAGAACACCGCTTCCGCGTCTTCGGGCAGAGCGGGGTTGCGGATAATCGGCACGGTGCTGCCATCGCCATCCAGCCCCAGCAGCGAACGCGCGGTTTTCAGCGGCACGTTGCGCGGCAAGGGGCGGTTGATAAAGTGGATAACCTGTTCTTTCAACGCGGCTTTCTGCGTGGTGGCTTTGGGTGCGCGCTTTTGTTTGTTCGCGCCGATGTGGAACTGCTGTCCCAAATCGTAGCCGATGTTTTGCGCTTTAAAGCCCGCGGTTACCACGCCCGCGCGCAATATTTTGATAACGGTCGGGTTTTTCGCGTTCAAAAATGCCATGCCCGCAGCCACAGCGGGGTTGAAATGCGTGTGCCCTGTTTGGTGCAAAAAGTTGCGGATGTCCACGGTAACATCGCCAAAATCAATGTTCACAGGGCAAGGCTTCACGCAGCGATGGCACACGGTGCAGTGGTCGCCGATGTTGCCCAGCTCGTCAAAATGTTTCAGCGACACGCCGCGCCGTGTTTGCTCTTCGTATAAAAACGCTTCGGCAAGCAGCCCCACGCCGAGAATTTTGTTGCGCGGGCTGTAGAGCAGATTGGCGCGCGGAACATGGGTGCTGCACACGGGCTTGCATTTGCCGCAGCGCAGGCAGTCTTTAATGGCATCGGTGATTCTGCCCAGCTGCGATTGCTCCATAATCAGGCTTTCAAAGCCCAGCAGCTCAAACGACGGCGTGTAGGCGTTGCGCAAATCCGATCCGCGCATCAGCTTGTGGCGATTGAAATGCCCTTTGGGGTCAATTTTGGCTTTGTAGTCCCAAAAGGGCTGCATTTCGGCATCGGTGAGAAATTCCAGCTTGGTGATGCCGATGCCGTGTTCGCCCGAAATTACGCCGTTCAGGCTACGGGCGATGTTCATAATGCGGGCAACCGCCTGATGCGCGGTTTGCAGCATTTCATAATCATCTGAATTAACAGGGATATTGGTGTGCACATTGCCATCGCCCGCGTGCATGTGCAGCGCAACGAACACTCTGCCGCGCACCACTTGCGCATGGATTTTGCCCAAGCCCGCCATGATTTTGGTGTCTGCCTTGCCGCTAAAAATTTCCGCCAGCGGGGTCATCACATCCGATTTAATGGACACACGCAGCCTGAAATCGCGCAACGCGATAAAGCAGCTTTCCGATGGGTCGGCTTCGGGCGCGGCGTGGATTTTGTCGCCGTAGCGCGCTTGGTAATACGCCAGCGGCGCATCCAAATTATCCAGCAGCCACTGCCAACGCGCTTGCACTTGGGCAACGTGGGCGGCGGCATAGTTGGCGCGCTCGCCCAGCAAATCGCTTTTGGGCAAGCCGTCAAACTGTTCAACAGGCAGGCTGCCTGAAAGGTATTGCAACAGCGCAGCGCAGAGTTTCAGCTTGTTTTTTATAGACAATTCAATGTTGATGCGCTCAATGCCGTCGGAATATTCGCCCAGTCGTTCCAGCGGAATGACCACGTCTTCGTTGATTTTAAAGGCGTTGGTGTGCTTGGCGATGGCGGCGGTGCGGCTGCGGTCTAGCCAAAAGGTTTTGCGCGCTTCGGGCGAAATGGCGATAAAGCCTTCGCCATCGCGCGCTTGGGCAAAGCGCACAATTTGCTCGGCGGCAACCTGAACGACGTTTTCATCATCGGAAACCACATCGGCAATCAACACCATCTTGGGACGGCCTTTGCCCGCGGCTTTGGTGGCATAGCCCACCGCGCGAACATAGCGCCAATCCAAATGCTCCAAGCCCGCCAGTCGCACGCTTTCATGCGACAGCAAAAAATCGCGGATTTCCACGATAGAAGGCGTGGCATTGGCAACCGTGCCAAAAAATTCCAAGCAAATGGTGCGCGTGTGCTGCGGCATTTTGTGCAACACGAATGCCGCGCTGGTGATGATGCCATCTGTGCCTTCTTTTTGCACTGCAGGCAAGCCGCTTAAAAATTTATCGGTAACGTCTTTGCCCAAGCCCACCTTGCGAAAACGGCAGCCTGAAATCGCCAGCCGCTCGGTGTGGGCGATGGTTTCGCCGTCGTCTTGCAGCGTGTGCACGTCAAACAGTGCGGTTTCTTCGTCGTGAATTTTGCCGAAATTGTGGCGCACCCGTTCAATTTTCAGCCATTGCCCCTGCGGGTTCACCATTTTCCACCACGCCAAATTATCCAGCGTCGTGCCCCACAGCACGGCTTTTTTGCCGCCTGCGTTCATGGCGATGTTGCCGCCAATGCAAGAGGCATCCGCCGAAGTAGGGTCAACGGCAAACACCCAACCCGCCGCGTGCGCCGCTTCCTCCACGCGCCGCGTAACCACGCCCGCGCCGCAGCGAATAATCGGATGCTTGCCATCCAGCCCCGCCAGTTCAACAAACTCAACGCCGTGGTGTTTATCCAATTTTTCGGTGTTGATGACGGCAGACATCGCATCCAAAGGCACCGCGCCGCCCGTGTAGCCCGTGCCGCCGCCGCGCGGGATGATGGTTAAATCCAGCTCTATCAAGGCGCGAACCAGCGGCGCAATTTCGGCTTCGTTGTCGGGATTGACCACCACAAACGGATATTCCACGCGCCAGTCGGTCGCATCGGTAACATGGGTAACGCGCGCCAAGCCGTCAAACATAATGTTATGTTTTTTCGTGATTTTTGACAGGCGCGACAGGATTTGCGCGCGTTTTGATTTGGTTGCCGCAAAGCTGTTGGCAAACTGGTTTACCGCGCTTT
This sequence comes from uncultured Kingella sp., assembly GCA_963520365.1. Lineage (GTDB taxonomy): Bacteria > Pseudomonadota > Gammaproteobacteria > Burkholderiales > Neisseriaceae > Kingella_B. The sequence goes on along the minus strand of CAUQQW010000017.1, from coordinate 9,203 downwards.
CGGCAGCCTGAATCAGGCTTAACACGCGCTCATTGTCGTCGCGGCGTTTGTTAATCTCGCCCAAACGGTGGCGCATGGCGGCAACCAGCGCGGCTTGGCGTTTGGGGTGTTCCAGCAAATCGTCCACCAGATAAGGATTGCGCACCACCGCCCATATATCGCCCAACACTTCAAATAGCATCCGCGCCGAACGCCCCGTTTTGCGCTCGCCGCGCAGGGATTCCAAAGTTTGCCAAGCATCTTCGCCCAGCAAGCGGCAGACAATTTCGCGGTCTGAATAAGAAGTATAGTTATAGGGGATTTCGCGGATGCGTTGCGGCTGAGTCATGAGTGTTCCTTTTGGTGGTGGTTGGTTTTTCGTTCGCAGAACGGGCAGAAAAACCGCTGAATTGTTCTGCCGATGCGGTTTCAGGCTGCCTTTTTATTTGAAGGCGTATTCTAACGTAAAAATTCGTTAAAGGCAGCCTGAAAAAGCCGTATGCTTTTGTTGTTTTTTAATCCATTTTGTTGCCAAAATTTGGCGTAATTTAACGATTTTGAAACGAAATTTACGCGGCTGGGCTACAATGTCGCTTTTTCAAATTTCAGGGAAACACAAATGCAAAAACGAATTTTATTGGCGGTTACGGGCGGCATTGCGGCGTATAAATCTTGCGAACTGGTGCGCTTGTTAAAAAAAGAAGGGCACGAAGTAAACGTGGCTTTATCCAAAGCGGCGAGCGAATTTGTGTCAGCGCAAACGTTTGAAGCGTTGAGCGGCAACCCCGTTTTAACCGAAAACAACGGCAGCATGGCGCATATCAATGCCACCCGCGCGGCAGATTTGATGCTGATTGCGCCCGCTTCGGCAAACACCATCGCCAAATTGGCGCATGGCTTTGCCGATAATTTGATTACCGAAATGGCTTCGGCGCGCAAATGCGCTTTGGTGATTGCGCCTGCGATGAATGTGGAAATGTGGCAAAAGCCTGCCAATCTGCGCAATATCCAGCAGTTGCACAAAGATGGCATTCGCGTGTTGATGCCCGCTTCGGGCGAGCAAGCCTGCGGCGAAGTGGGCGTGGGGCGCATGGTTGAGCCTGCCGATATTGTGGAACTGCTGCCCGATGTGTGGACACCCAAACCATTGCGCGGCAAGCGCGTGCTCATCAGCGCGGGCGCAACTTACGAAGCGATTGACCCCGTGCGCGGGATTACCAATATTTCCAGCGGACAAATGGGCGTGGCGATTGCCCGCGCTTGTCGCCGCGCAGGGGCAAAAGTGAGCCTTGTGCACGGCAAAATGACGGCGGAAATCCCATTTGGCATGGCACACACCGAATACGCAGAAAGCGCGATGGATATGCGCGATGCGATTTTCAAACAGCTTGATGCGGGGCAGGATGTGTTTATTTCGGTGGCGGCGGTGGCGGATTATCGCGTGAAAAACCGCAGCATTGAGAAGCTGAAAAAAGGCGCGTATGGCATGATGCCGGTGGTTAAGTTTATTGAAAATCCTGATATTTTGCAGGAAGTCGCTTCGTTTACCGCCGCGCCGTTTTGCGTGGGCTTTGCCGCCGAGAGCGAAAATGTGTTGGCAAATGCGCGCGAAAAACGCGTGAAAAAAGGCGTGCCGATGATGATTGCCAACGACATCGCTGATGCCATGAGCAAGGAAACCACCAAAATCACCATTATTGACGATGAGCAAGAAACGACATTGCCCGAAATGAGCAAGGACAAAGCGGCGCAAATGCTGGTGGTGAAATTGGCGGCGGCATTGCAGGCGGCAACGTTGAAGAAAACAGCCGCGCCTGCACAACCAGCGGCGAATGCAACGGCACACGCGAATCCTGCTGCTCAAGCTGTTGATGCACAAGCTGTGGTGGCACAGAACGCAGCGCAATCACAAGCTGCTGCGGCAACACCGCCCGCACATCAGCCAGCGGCATCAGCGCAAAATGATGAGCCTGCACCCGAAGCCGCCGTGCCTGTTCACAAGCAGGAAGAGAAGAAGATTATTCCTGCCGCGGTTTATGAAGAAGATGATGGCGTGATTATTATTGAGTGATTTTGCGAGATAAAGGCAGCCTGAAAACGGATAAAGCGCGTTTCAGGCTGCCTTTTATTGTTGGGGCAGCCTGAAAATGGTTTGGCGGGGTGGTTGGCATGGTTTGCGTTGTGTTTAATGCTTGGGCAATGGGGAGTGGGCGTTTGTAGGGTGGGCAATCTGTTGGTTGTTTTTGTTATTGGTTTATGGTTTGTGTGGGCAACTAGTTGCCCACCCTACTTTGCTGATTACCCGCTTTTGTTATTGGTTGATGTTTTGTGTGATCAACCAGTTGCCTTCGCTGCGGCAGCCTGAAAACCCATTAGCCATATACACAAAAGGTAGCCTGAAAACGAATTTAGGCTGCCTTAATATCGCATCAAATAACATCAAGCCGATTACACAATCTCAGCTTTCTCAATCACCACCGCTTCCACAGGCACATCGTCGTGGTAGCCCTTGCGCGTGGTCGCCACTTTTTCAATCGCGTCCACCACATCTTGCCCATCAACCACCTTGCCAAACACGGCGTAGCCCCATTCTTGCACCACATTGCGCCCGTGCAGCTCTTTGGCGCGGTGGTTCAGAAAATGGTTGTCTTTGGTGTTGATAAAAAATTGCGCGCTGGCGGAATGCGGCTCGGATGTGCGCGCCATGGCGATGGTGTATTTGTCATTAGACAAGCCATTGTGCGCTTCGTTTTCAATCGCCGCGCGGGTGGCTTTTTCGTTCATATCGGCTGTCATGCCTCCGCCTTGAATCATAAAACCGTTGATTACGCGGTGAAAAATCACGCCGTTATAAAAGCCGTCTTTCACATATTGCTCAAAATTGGCAGCGGTGATGGGCGCTTTTTCGTGGTCTAGCTCAATGCTGATTACGCCGAGATTGGTGTGCAGTTTAATCATGGGATTTGTCCTTATACTGAGTGGAAAGAATAGGCAGCCTGAAAGCCGTTTTATCCAGTTTCAGGCTGCCTTTGGGTTATTTAACAATATAAACTTTTTTGATTTTAATGGCTTGCAGGGGCACATCGCCATGCCCCATTTTGTAGCCCGTGCGCGTTTTGGCGATTTTATTGACCACATCCATGCCCTTGCTCACTTTGCCAAACACGGCATAGCCGTAGTTTTGATTGGTGGGCGCGGTGTAATCAAGCGGCATGTTGTCGGCAACGTTGATGAAAAACTGGCTGGTAGCGGAATGCAGGTCGCTGGTGCGCGCCATGGCGATTGTGCCGACGGTGTTTTTTAAACCGTTGGCGGCTTCGTTGGCAATCGGCGCGTCGGTGGATTTTTGCAACATATCGGGCGTGAAGCCGCCGCCTTGAATCATAAAGCCGTCGATTACGCGGTGGAAAATTGTGCCGTTGTAAAAGCCTTTGTTGGCGTAGTTCACAAAATTAGCCACGGTTTTGGGGGCTTTTTGCTCGTCTAGGCTCAATTCAATATTGCCCAGATTGGTTTCAATCACCGCGCGGGTTTCGGCGTGGGCGGCAAAGCTGGCAGCGCTGATGATGGCGGCTAACAGGATTTTTTGGCTGATTTTCACGGGATTTTCCTTGCGTTTTAAAAAACGCGCATTTTATGTGAGATGCCCCATGCGGACAATTTTTAATTTTACATTGGGCAAAAATCCTGAATAAAAATGACAAGATTTAGCAAAAATTTACAACTGGACGTTTTTTGTAAACTTGGTTATATTCGCCCCTTCGGCGGGTAACAGCAAGGCATGGTGCACTCCCAGCCAGCCTACGCCGAAATACGCTTCCCAAAAGGAATCTCTGCTGCCTGAAACATAAATATTGAAGGATAAAAAAAATGACTGCCACACAGATGCAGGCGCAGTTGCGCAATAACCCTTATAAAGTTGCCGTTGCTTCCATGGTGGGCACGGCAATTGAATTCTATGATTACTATATCTACGCGGCGGCCGCCGTTTTGGTATTCAACACGCAATTTTTTGATAAATCAGACCACAACGTCGCCATTTTGCTATCGCTTTCCACTTTGGCATTGGCGTTTTTTGCCCGCCCGATTGGTTCGGCGCTGTTCGGGCACTTCGGCGACAAAATCGGGCGTAAAAAAACGCTGGTCGCTTCGCTGCTCACCATGGGTTTGTCTACCGTGTGCATCGGTTTGCTGCCCACTTATGACCAAATCGGCTTTTGGGCGCCGCTTTTATTGTGTGTCTGCCGCATCGGGCAAGGTTTGGGCTTGGGCGGCGAATGGGGCGGCGCGGCGTTGGTTGCCACCGAAAACGCGCCCGAAGGTAAACGCGCATGGTTTGGCACATTTCCGCAGCTGGGCGCGCCGATTGGCTTGTTTATGGCAAACGGCACGTTTTTCACCATCAGCACACTGATTGGCCCTGATGAATTGGTGAAATGGGGCTGGCGCATTCCGTTTGTGCTGTCGTTTGTGCTGGTGTTGGTGGGCTTGTGGATGCGGATGACGCTGCACGAGAGCCATGTTTACCGCGAAGCCGAAGCACAAGGCAGAACACAAAACGCGCCCGTGAAGGAAGTAATCACCAAACATTGGAAACCGATTGTGCAAGGCACATTCATTATGACGGCGACTTATGTGTTGTTTTATGTGATGACGGCGTTTGTGCAGGTGTATTCCAAAACCAAAGTGGGCGTTTCCGACTGGGGGCATCCCACTGGCTTGGGTATTCCTGCCAACACGTTCACAGGATTTTTGCTGATTGCGGCGGTGGTATTTGGCATTTCCATCAGCCTATCGGGTATTCATGCCGATAAGATTGGGCGTCGCCGTTATTTGCTGATGGTTACCGCTGCGATTTTGGTGTTTGGCTTGTGCATGCCGCTATTTTTGACCAACGGCACGCCGATGTCGGTGCTGGCGTTTTTGCTGATTGGCATGGTGTTGATGGGCATGACGTTTGGTCCTATGGCGGCGCTGCTGCCTGAATTGTTCCCCACCGAAGTGCGCTATTCGGGCGCATCGCTGGCGTATAACTTGGCGGCGATTGTGGGCGCGTCGATTGCCACGATGGTGGCGATTGAGCTGAACCTGCGCTTCGGCATCTTCGGCGTGGGCGTGTATTTGGCGTTGAACTGCGTGATGACGTTGATTGCGCTGTGGTCAACGCATGAGACCAAGGATGTGGATTTGACGATGACGAAGTAGTCGCGTTGCCAACCATAAAAGGCAGCCTGAAAACGATGTGATGTTGTTTTCAGGCTGTTTTTTTGTGTATTGGGGGGTGGTGGGATTTTGCTTTTCAGGCTGCTTTGATGTTTGGGGGTGATGGGATGGGGAAGGCAGCCTGAAAACAGGATGCAAGACACAAAGTTTGTAGCTTAGGCATTGATGTTCAAACTTTGCGGATGAGATTTGTTGGGCATAAATGCCCCGACCTACGGTGCAAATCTGGTTTCAGGCTGCCGTTGTGTTGAGCTGTCGTTGTGAACAATGCTTTTCAAGCTGCCTTTCATGTTGCACCAAAGGCAGCCTGAAAAACAGAATGCAAGACGCAAAGTTTGTAGCTTAGGCATTGATGTTCAAACTTTGCGGATGGGATTGTCGGGCATAAAAGCCCCGACCTACGGCGCAAATCTGGTTTCAGGCTGCCCTTACTCCCCCGCTTCGCCCCGCAGCACGCGCTGCCGCCGTGTTTCAGCCATCACCATGCCTGCGGACACGGAAATATTCATGCTCTCCACCGTGCCGAACATGGGAATGGACACCAGCGCATCGCAATACTCGCGCGTGAGCCGCCGCATTCCTTCGCCCTCGTTGCCCATCACCCAAGCCACGCTTTCGGGGATGGCGTAGTGGAACAAATCTGCTTCGCCGCCCATGTCGGTGCCGACCACCCAGATGCCGTATTCTTTCAGCTCGCGCAGGGTGCGCGCTAGGTTGGTTACGGTGATATAGGGCACGGTTTCTGCCGCGCCACAAGCGACTTTGCTCACGGTGGCGTTCAGCCCCGCGCTTTTGTCTTTGGGCGCGATTACGGCGTGCACGCCCATTGCGTCTGCCGTTCGCAGGCAAGCGCCGAGATTGTGCGGATCGGTGATGCCGTCCAACACCAGCAGGAATGCGGGCTCGCGCAGGTTTTCCAGCACGTCTTCCAAGTGCACATGGTTTTTGGATGCGTCAATAAAGCCGACCACGCCTTGATGGCGCGCACCTTTGGCGATGGTGTTCAGGCGGTTCATATCGGCAAAATGCACGCGCACTTTTTCGGCGGCGGCTTTTTCCAGCACTTCGCGCGTGCGTGCGTCGTTTTTGTTTTCTAAAACATAAAGCTCTACGATGGATTTGGGGTTTTGCCACAGGCGGGCGTTGATGGCGTGAAAGCCGTAAATCAGACGTTGGTTGGACATGGTTATTCTTTCGTTTATGTGGTGTGGGATGGGGTTTTGCGACAGGAATGCTTGTGAACGCGGGCTTGTTTCGTTGAAATCTGCGTTTTCAGGCTGCCTTGTGGCGTGCGGTCGTGTGGGCAAGGGCGGAATGTGTTTGCTGCGTTGGCGGTTACGGCTTTCAGGCTGCCTTTGGCGAATCTATCGGCGCTATATGGCGACGAGCCGTCGCCGCTTCATGCTGGGCGTTTTCTTGTGGATTTCTATGCCGAAATAAACAAGGCGAAACATATTTTCAGGATGCCTTAAAGCAAGGCTGCGACGCTCGCCGTTTCTTATGCATCCAATCATCAAAACATATTTTCAGGCTGCCTTGGCGTAACCCAAAGGCAGCCTGAAAATCGTTGCAATTGGCAATGTAAACATTATTTCTGCGCGGTTTCCACCTTGCTGAGCGTAACGCCTGTGAAGCCAAACAGCACGGTTAAAATCAAGCACAGGTAGCAGAAAAACGCATAGGGCAGATAGCTCAACACGCTCACGCCCAGCACTTTGGCGATAAACACGCCGCACACGCTCCACGGCACCAGCGGGTTAATCACCGTGCCCGCGTCTTCCAGCGTGCGCGACAGGTTGCGCGGATGCAAGCCCAGTTTGGCGTACACGGGTTTAAACGTTTCGCCTGCCAGCAAAATAGACAAATATTGCTCGCCAATCAAAATGTTTACGCCCACGCTGGTCATCGCCACGCAAAAAGTGGCGCGCCCTGCGTTGGTGAGAAAGCGGCGCATCGCGTCCAACAAGGCAGGCACAATGCCCAGCGCAAACAGCAAGCCGCCCAAGCTCAACGCCAGCATCACCACCGTTTGCGTGAAAAACATACTTTCCAAGCCGCCGCGCGACACCAGCTTGGCGATGCCTTCGCCCACGTGTTCGGGCTTGAAGCCTGCAAACAGCCAGCCGCCCAGTTGTCCCGCCGATAGCGGCGTGTGAACAAATGTGATGGCGATGGAAACGGCGATGGTGGCGAGCATGGTTAAAATCGCGTCCACTTTAAACAACGCCAGCACCACCAACACGGCAAATGGCAACAGCGCGTAGCCATGCACTAAGCCACTCGCTTGCAATTGCCCGCTTAATTTTTGCACCGAATTCAGGCTGCCTGAAACCACATCGGGCACCGCCCACACCAGCGCAGCGGCGGTGAGCAGCAAGGCGGGGATGGTGGTGTAGCTCATGTTTTTGATGTGTTCAAACAAATCTACGCCCACGGTGGACGCGGCGATGCCCGTGGTGTCCGACAGCGGCGACATTTTGTCGCCAAAAAACGCACCCGAAACCACCGCGCCTGCGGTAATCGCGGGCACAGCGTGGAACGCTTCGCTCATGCCCATAAACGCCACGCCAATGGTGGCGCAAGTGGTCAAGCTGCTGCCGATGGAAATACCGATGATGCCGCACAGCAAAAACGCGGAAAGATAAAAATATTCGGGCGAAATCAGCCCAAAGCCGTAATACATCAACGTGGGAATCGCGCCGCTCATCATCATCGCGGCAACCAGCAGCCCGATGAAAAAAAACAGATAAATCGCGCCCATGCCTTGTTCCACCGCCGATGCCATGCGCTTAATCATGTCGCGCCATGTTGCGCCCCGCAGCAAGCCATACAGCATCAGCGCAACCAGAGCCAGCAAAATGGACAAATGCGGCACCCATTCAAACGAGATAATGGTGTAGCCCATGATGGCGATGGCGCACGCGGCAACGATAAAGGCTTCGGAAAGGGAAATATTGAGCAAAGATTGTTTGGATAGCATGATGGTTTACTTAAACGGTTTGAAATATAAAACGTTTTTAGCTTGACCCAGCGCGTCCACTTGGGCGATGCCAATGCCCACGGCTTGCGCGGTAAACGGCTGGAAGGTGTAGCTGGCTTCAAATTTAGCGACCCCATCGCTGAACTCGTTGGGCGTGAGCAGGGTAACGTGCGGATTAAATTGGGTAAACACATTGGGCGAGCCGTATCGCTCAAAGGTTTTTACCTTTTCGGGATAGGCTTTCACCCAGTCGGGCAGTTGCGCGTTTTTGTCGCGCAGTTTCACCAGCTGCACGGTGATTTCATCGGCAAGCTGTTGCAACTCGGGCGATGGCTGGTTGTCCAGCATCAGCCATTTGCCTGCGGTGCTGTGCATCCCGTTGAACGAAATGGCAAATTTGCTTTGCTGGCGGGCAAATTGGCTGACGATTTTTTGGATTTCAGGCAGCCTTTTGCTGTCGTATTCAGTGAGATACAGCGTTAGGTGGACTTGATAGCCCTGCGCGAACAGCGATTTCACGCCCTGCTGGGCAAGGGCTTGCGAGATGTCGTTTACGTGGCTTTCGGCGGTGTTGTCCAGTTTAACGAACACGTTGTAATTGGCACTTTCGGCAAAGGCGGTGGTGGCAAACAACAGCGCGGTGAGGGCAAGCAGGCGTTTGGGATAGGGCATGGGAGTGTTCCTTTATTGGGTTGTGGAGTGAGGAGGGGTTTTCAGGCTGCCTTTGGCGGTTGGGTTGCCTAATAATAGGCAGCCTGAAATTTAAAATGGAGCGGCGACGGCTCGTCGCCAAATGCTTTGTTCAACAAGGCTTTACTGGTTGGAAAAATGTCGGCGAGCCGCCGACGCTCCATCGGTTGCAGGTTTTGCAAAGGTTTCAGGCTGCCTTTGTGGCGGCGGTAAATTGAGGCAGCCTGAAAAGCCAAACGCTGCGTGGCAAAATCGCACGCCCGCATCATTCGCTTTATTTTTGGGGCTGTCCTAGATAACTAGGATAAATTACTTCTTACCAATTGTTTTA
>CAUQQW010000016.1:0-25607 GCA_963520365.1 uncultured Kingella sp. | reverse complement strand
GTTATCTTCATTTTTGCAGTCTAACATGACTGCTTATCTAGTACAGCCCCTTGAATATTGCGGCGAGATTGATTTGTCTGTTGATGATGCCTAATGCACGCGCCATCAGGCAGCCTGAAAACGCCAAAACCGCCTGCAACCCCAATCCCAAAGGAAATCCCATGCGCTTTTTCCCTCTTACCGCCGCGCTCGCCCTCGCCGCCTGCACCGCCTGCACCGCCCTGCCCCATCCGCAAACCCTGCCCGCGCTGCCGCAGCAGGCGCAATGGTTTAAGCTGGAACAATTAGACGCAGCGGGGCAACCCGTGCAAACGCATCTTTTGGCGGTGGAACAGCGTGCGGACGGCATCCGCTTTATGCAAACCGATCCGCTCGGCGCGCCCGTGTCGCGGCAAATGGTTACGCCACGCGGTTGGCAAAACGACGGCTTTATTATGCCCAGCGCCCAATCGCGCCACCTGTTTGCCGCGCTGTTGCCGCTGATTGCCGCCGACCGTGCGGCAACGCTGTATCCCGATGTAACGCAAAGGCAGCCTGAAACGCCGCCCGCCGCCTTTTGCCCTGATGGCGGCACATTATTCCGCTACCGCAACCGCGATTTATGGTGCGCGGCGCAGCAAAATCAACAATTTCATCTCGCCTTCCCCGACCACACCCGCTGGATTGCCAGCCCGATTAAAGAATAACCCATGAACACGCCCGTTTACCTTTCCCGCCCCGCCGTAACCAGCGCACTCGGCAGCGGTTTGCAAGCCCATATCAACGCCTTGCTCTGCCCCAGCGCCGACAGCCCGCTCGCCTTTTCCTGGCAATGGGTGTACGGTGAACCCTACGCCTTCGGCGCAGTAAACGAAGCCCTGCGCGAATTGCCCAGTCATCTTCCCGCCGAACACCGCAGCCGCAACAACCAACTGCTGTGGCACGCTCTCGCGCAAATTGAACCCGATATTCAGGCTGCCATCGCGCGATACGGGCAACAGCGCATCGCCGTGGTCATCGGCACGTCCACCAGCGGCGCAGACGAAAATATCCCGCTGTTTGAACACGTTGCCCACGGCGGCGGCTGGGCAGACAAACCGTTTAACCAGTTGCAACACACCATGGGAGCGCCCGCCGAATTTGTCGCCCAAGTTTACGGCTTGCACGGGCTGCGCTACACCGTATCCACCGCCTGCACATCGGGCGCGCGAGCGTTAATCAGCGCGGCAAGATTATTGCGTGCCAACCTTGCCGATGCCGTGATTTGCGGCGGCGCAGACACCCTCTCGCCGCTCACCATCAACGGCTTTGCCTCGCTGGAAGTGTTGTCGGACGGTCTTGCCAACCCCTTTTCTGCCTACCGCAACGGCATCAATATCGGCGAAGCCGCCGCCGCATTTGTGATGACGCGCGATGCCGATTTTGGCGGCAGCATGCAGTTGCTCGGCTACGGCGCAAGCAGCGACGCGCATCATATGTCCTCGCCACGCCCAGACGGCTTGGGCGCAGTTTTGGCTTTTCAGGCTGCCTTAAACCACGCGCAATTATCGCCCAGCGACATCGGCTGGATTAACCTGCACGGCACAGGCACGCAACACAACGACAGCATGGAAAGCCGCGCCGTTGCCGAAGTGTTCGACAGCCAAACGCCCTGCACCTCCACCAAGCCCAGCACGGGGCACACCCTTGGCGCAGCGGGCGCATTGGAAGCCGCGTTCGCATGGGGCGTTGCCAGCCGCGAAATCAATCCGCAAGGCAAACTGCCGCCACAGCTTTGGGACGGACAACCCGACCCCGAATTGCCCACCATCGCGCTTACTGATGAACACAGCGTATGGCAGCAGCCTGAAAAAAGAATCGCCGCCAGCTCATCGTTTGCATTTGGCGGCAGCAATGCAGTGTTGATTATCGGCGAGATGTAAACGGCGCAAAAAAGGCAGCCTGAAATTCAAAATGGAGCGTCGGCGGCTCGCCGACATCTTGCCAACCAACCAAACTATGTTGCATAACTATTTGGCGACGAGCCGTCGCCGTTCCGTTTTGGTTTTCAGGCTGCTGGGTTGTCATTTGATTACTCCTTATGCTTATCAAATAGGCAGCCTGAAAACAGGTTTAACCCCTTTTCAGGCTGCCTATCAACATCAACGCTTGTTCAACTTCGCCGATAGCCAGTTGCCCGCGCTTTGGATGATGGTTACGATTACCGTAAGCAACAGTACCACGGCATCCATCACTTCCGGCATATAGCGTTGATGCCCATAGCGGATACCCAGATTGCCGATGCCGCCGCCGCCGATTAAACCTGCTGCCGCGCTTTCGCCCAAAATGGCAATCATCAAAATGGTGATGCTCAGCACCAAGCCCGAGCGCGCTTCGGACAGCAACACTTTAAAAATAATCGTGCGCGGTGATGCGCCCATAGCTTGCGCCGCTTCCACCATACCGCGCGGCACTTCTTTCAGATTTTGCTCCACCAGCCGCGCAAAAGCGAAACTGGCGGCAATACTCAACGACACGCAGGCGGCGAGCGGCCCAAACGATGTGCCCACAATAATGCGGGTAAGCGGCATGACTGCCAGCATCAAAATCACAAACGGAAACGAGCGCATAAAGCTCACCAGCGTGCCAAGAATGCGGTGCACAGGGCGGTTGGCGAAAATTTGCCCGTATGCCGTGGTGTAAAGCCAAATGCCGAGCAGCCCGCCCAAGATGATGCCGACGGCGGACGACACGCCCACCATAATCAGCGTTTCGCCGATGGCTTGGTAGAACTCGGGGAGTAGGGATTTAAGGTTGTCTAGGGAAGATTGGTTCATGGTTGAGAGTCTCTTGTTGTTTACAGGATAGGCAGCCTGAAAGCGAGTTTACGAGCTTCGGCGAAGCCAAAACGGGTTTTTCAGATTTTCAGGCAGCCTAATCATTGCCAAAGGCAGCCTGAAAACTAATCATCGCGCAGCAATTCGCGCCCAATTTCCGACTGCGCCAAAATCACACCGTCTTTCACATCCGCCACTTCCAGCAGCTTGCCAGAATGCAGCAGCGCCGTGCGGTGGCACAGCTTGCGAATCACGCTCATCTCGTGGGTAACGATAACAATGGTTACTTGAAAGCGCGTGTTGATGTCTTGCAGACAGCCCAACACGCTGCGCGTGGTAATCGGGTCTAGCGCGGAAGTAGGCTCGTCCGCCAAAATCACTTTTGGGTTGGGTGCAAGCGCGCGGGCGATGCCCACCCGCTGTTTTTGCCCGCCCGAAAGCTGCGCGGGGTAATGCTGGGCGCGCTCGGTTAAATCCACAATTTCCAAGCATTCTTGCACGCGCTGGGCGATTTTTGCCGCATCCCAGCCCGCTATTTCCAGCGGAAACGCCACGTTTTCGGCAACGGTGCGGTTGCTCAACAGGTTGAATTGTTGGAACACCATGCCGATGTTTTGCCGCGCTTGGCGCAGTTGCGCTTCGCTCATGGCGGTTAAATCTTGGTTGTCAATCAACACTTTGCCTGTGTCGGGGCGTTCCAGCAGGTTAATCAGGCGCAACAGCGTGGATTTGCCCGCGCCCGAGTAGCCCATCAGCCCAAAAATCTCGCCTTGGTTGATGTGCAGGCTGGTGGGTTCAACGGCGGTGAACCAGCCCTTATCGCGCGTTTGGTATTTTTTGGAAACGTTGTCCAACGTAATCATTTTGTTATTCTCGTGAAAGATGAAAGCCCGATGTACACAACGGCACAACGGGCGAAAAGGGTTTCAGGCTGCCTGAAATGTTTACACGTTTAGCTGTTTGCACCCGCAAGCTGTGTCAAATCGGTGTAGTGTTAAATAAGGGTCAAAGAATGTAACGATTATTAAGGATAGTGTCAAAGCATTTTTGCGACAACGGCGCGGCGTTTTCAGGCTGCCGCTTGTGTATGACTCAGATGCAGCCTGAAAAACGTTTGTAAAGCGATAGCCAAAAATAGCTTCTCATAATTTTTGTTATTGCGATTATAAATTGCGCCGTCTTCAAAAAAAAATATATAATTCGCCGCGTCAATAAATCAAATTTATCAACCGAACTTTTTAGGAGTTTGAAATGTCTGTACAAATCAAAACTGCTGCCGAATTAGAAGGCAAAAACGTACCATCAGTTGTGTTCCACACCCGCCAAGACGATGCTTGGGTGGATGTTTCTACCGATGACTTGTTCAAAGGCAAAACCGTTGCCGTGTTCTCATTGCCTGGCGCGTTCACGCCCACTTGCTCCTCTACTCACTTGCCACGCTACAACGAGCTGGCTGCTGAGTTCAAAAAACGCGGCGTGGACAGCATTGTGTGCATCTCTGTAAACGATACATTTGTGATGAACGCTTGGTTGGCAGACCAAGAAGCGGAAAACATCACCGTGGTGCCCGATGGCAACGGTGAGTTCACCAAAGGCATGGGCATGCTGGTGAGCAAAGAGCAGTTGGGCTTTGGCGACCGCTCTTGGCGTTATTCTATGCTGGTGAAAGACGGCAAAATTGAAAAAATGTTTATTGAGCCTGTGAAAGACGGCGACCCATTTGAGGTATCCGATGCCGACACCATGCTCAAATACATTGACCCCAAATGGGAACCACACGAGTCTGTTTCCATTATCACCAAACCCGGTTGCCCCTTCTGCGCCAAAGCCAAAGCCTTGTTGAAAGAAAAAGGCTATGCGTTTGAAGAAATCGTGTTGGGTCGTGATGCTTCTATCACTTCTGTTCGCGCGATTACTGGCAAAGCTACTGCGCCACAAGTGTTTATCGGCGGTAAATACATCGGCGGCAGCGAAGATTTGGAAGCGTATTTCGCTAAATAATCTGCTTTTGCTGGATTAACCTTTAAGCGGCACGACAGTTTTCTCCTCCTTTTCTGGCGTGCCCCCCGAATAACTTTCCTCCATAGGTTGTTCGGGCAGCTTAATTGCAATAGTTAAGCTGCCCGAACAACTTTTTTGCGTTAAGGCAGCCTGAAAACGATTTTTAAGATGTTGTTTTAGCTTCGCTGAAACTCGCTTCGCTCGTTTTCAGGCTGCCTAATCATTCCCGCTATAATAGGCAGCCTGAAAAACCATTTTGATGGAATTTTATGATTGCCCTAATCCAAAGAGTGTCCCAAGCCAGCGTTGCCGTTGCAGGCGAAACCGTTGGCGCAATCCAGCAAGGCTTGCTGGTGTTGCTGGGTGTTGAACACGGCGACACACAAGCCATCGCCGATAAGCTGTTGCACAAGGTTTTGCATTACCGCGTGTTTGCCGATGATGCGCAGCGCATGAATTTAAACGTGCAACAAGCGGGCGGGCAGCTTTTGATTGTGTCGCAGTTCACGCTGGCGGCACACACGCAAAAAGGTTTGCGCCCCGATTTTGCTGGCGCTGCCAAGCCCGATATGGCGCGCGCGTTATACGATTATTTCTGCGCCCAAGCCGCCGCGCACATTGCTACGCAAACGGGCGTGTTTGCGGCGGATATGCAGGTTTCGCTGGTGAACGATGGACCAGTTACTTTTTGGCTGCAAGTGTCGTGAGCGTTTTCAGGCTGCCTTTGCGGATAACCCCAAAGGCAGCCTGAAAATCTGTTGTAGCAATCTTTCAAAAATCCCATTTAAAACACGGTATAATCTCCACTTTCCCAAAGCAAAACAAGGAATTCATTATGTCTGCCATCCATCGCGATTTAACACGCATTCGCCACAACACCAAAATTGTGGCAACGCTAGGTCCTGGTAGCAACAACGTTGATTTGTTGCGCGATATGATTAGCATCGGCGGTTTGCACGTGGTGCGCTTCAATTTTAGCCACGGCACGCCCGAGTTCCACGAAGAAAATGCTCGCATCGTGCGCGAAGCGGCGCGGCAAGCGAAATTGGAAGTGGCGATTATGGCGGATTTGCAAGGCCCGAAAATTCGTGTGTCTAAAATTGCAGGCGGCAGCATTCAGGTGGAAGCAGGCGAAAAATTGTTGTTTGACGCGGCGCTGGAAGGCGAAGGCACGCGTGAGCGCATAGGCTTGGATTACCGCGAATTGCCCAACGACGTGCAAGCAGGCGATGTGTTGCTTCTGGATGATGGCTTGCTCACCGTTACCGTAGAAAAAGTAGTCAGCAGCGAAATCCACACCATTTGCAACAACAGCCACACGCTCAAATCCAACAAGGGCATCAACAAACAAGGCGGCGGCTTGTCCGCAGGCGCGTTCACCGAAAAAGATTTCCGCGATTTGAAAACAGCGGTGAAAATCGGCTGCGATTATTTAGCGGTGAGCTTTGTGAAAAACGCGGAAGATATGCACATCGCCCGCCGCGCGGTTGCCGAAGAGTGCGAAAAATTGGGCTTGCCAATTCAACCAGGCTTGGTATCCAAAATTGAGCGCATTGAAGCGATTGAAAACTTGGACGAAATCATTTTGGCATCAGACGGCATTATGGTGGCGCGTGGCGATTTGGCGGTGGAAGTGGGCAATGCCGCCGTGCCTGCGCTGCAAAAACGCATGATTAAGCGCGCGCGCGAATTGCGCCGTTTCAGCATCACGGCAACGCAGATGATGGAAAGCATGATTACCAACCCCGTGCCCACGCGTGCCGAAGTGAGCGATGTTGCCAACGCAGTGTTGGACGGCACAGACGCGGTAATGTGTTCCGCCGAAACGGCAGTGGGCGCGTATCCGTTTGAAACCGTGCGCCAGATGTCGCTGATTTGCGCGGCGGCGGAAAAAGAACAGGATACGCTGGTGGGCGTGGACGAACACGCGGTGAGCCATTCGGGTGAAATCACCCATGCGGTGGCCAGCGCGGCGGTGCACGTTGCCAAACAAGTGCGCGCCAAGGCGATTGTGGCGCTCACCGAGAGCGGTTCGTCGGCATTTCATGTGAGCCGTTACGGCATTTTGATTCCGATTTACGCGCTCACGCCCAGCGAAAAAGCGCAACGCCGCATGGCGATGTATCGCGGGGTGCGCCCGCTCAAACTGACCACCAGCAAAGACCACGAAACAGCGTTCACCGAAGTGGAAGCCTTGCTGCGCGAGCGCGGCGTGTTCCAAGCGGGTGAGCAATATGTGATTACCAGCGGGCGGCGTATGCGCGAAACGGGCAGCACCAATTCGCTGGAAGTGAGAACGGTGCGCGAATAAAAGCAAAGGCAGCCTGAAACCCATTTTTCAGGCTGCCTTTGTTTTGCGCGATTGATTGCATGGCGGTGGCATTTGCTTATTTGAACAGCAAGCCGCCGCAATGATTTGGATTGAATCCGCCATCATTTTGCCACAGGAGAACCGCATGACCCCGCAAGAAACCTTGTCCCAAGCCCAAGCGCTGTACCGCGAATGGCTGAAATTGCAGCCTGAATTGGAAGCTGCCGAGCAAACGTGGCAGCGCAGCGCGGAAATTATGCGCCAACTGCAAACGTTTTATTTCAACGGCGCATATGCGGATTTGCGCCAGCGCGAAGAAAACGGCGAACTGCTGGACACGCGCACCGAAGGCGAATACAGCGTGTTATCAGAAGACGCGATTTGGAACGCGGTGCACGAGCATCAAGCCTTGGCATGGCAGCGCGTGCGCGGCAGCCTGAAAATATTAGACCCTGATAACCAAGTGTAATGGCGTGTAGCCGTTGTTGCTTGGGTGATTAAAAGGCAGCCTGAAATTTGGTTTTCAGGCTGCCTTTTGGTCTGGACTTTCGGGGTAATCATCCCATTTTTCGTTTGTTTTGTTTACACCATTTAGGCAGCCTGAAACGGATAAACGCGTTTTGCTGATGCCGCGCAACAATGTGCCACTCAAAATGGGGACGACAGCAAAAAATCACAAATTTTGTGATTACACATGACTACATTTTGTGTAAATTTAGGTATAGTAGCGTTATCTGTCGTAGTTCTTAACTTACCCACCACAAGCAAAGGAAAAGCTATGTCCACATCGGCAAAAGAAACCCTCAACCCCTTTGAAATCGCCCGCAAACAGGTCAAAACCGCCTGCGACCGCCTCAACGCCGACCCCGCAGTCTACGAAATCCTGAAAAACCCCATGCGCGCGCTGGAAGTTACCTTCCCTGTGAAGCTGGACAACGGCACGGTCAAAACCTTCACCGGCTACCGCGCCCAGCACAACAACGCCGTTGGTCCCTACAAAGGCGGCGTGCGCTTCCACCCCAATGTCAGCTTCGACGAAGTCAAAGCCCTTTCCATCTGGATGACCATCAAATGCTGCGTTGCCGGCGTGCCCTACGGCGGCGGCAAAGGCGGTGTGATTATCGACCCCAAACAATATTCCGAAGCCGAACTCGAACGCATCGCCCGCGGCTACGCCAACGCCATTGAGCCACTGATCGGCGAAAAAATTGACATCCCCGCGCCCGATGTGAACACCAACGGCAAAATCATGTCGTGGATGGTGGACGAATACGAAAGCATCGTCAAAAAATCCGCCCCCGGCGTGTTCACTGGCAAACCCGTGGAATTCGGCGGCTCGCTCGCCCGCAACGAAGCCACCGGCTACGGCGTAAACTTCGCCGCCGTGCAAGCCCTCGCCAAACTCGGCAAAGACGTAAAAGGCGCAACCTACGCCATCCAAGGCTTCGGCAACGTCGGCTTTCACACAGGGCTGTACGCCCATCAGGCAGGCGCGAAAGTCGTTGCCGTTTCCACCGTCGATGTCGCCATCTACAACGAAAACGGCTTGGACATGGACGCGCTGATTAAGGAATACCAAACCAACGGCTTCATCACCAACCAAGCGGGCTACGGCAAAGAAATCAGCAACGCCGAACTGCTCGCACTGGACGTGGACGTGCTCGCCCCCTGCGCGCTGGAAAACCAGCTCACCTCCGAAAACGCAGGCAAAGTGCGTGCCAAAATCGTCGTCGAAGGCGCGAACGGCCCGACCACGCCCGAAGCCGACGCCATCATGCGCAAAAACGGCGTGCTGGTTGTACCAGACATTCTTGCCAACTGCGGCGGCGTAGTCGTTTCCTATTTTGAATGGGTGCAAAACCTGCAAGGCTATTACTGGGAATTCGACGAAGTGCAGGAAAAACAAACCGTCGTCCTGCGCCGCGCGTTTAACGACATCTGGGACTTGGCGCAGGAGTTTGACATTGACCTACGCACCGCGTCTTACATGATGAGCATCCGCCGCTTGGAAAAAGCCATGAAGTTCCGCGGCTGGTATTGATTAGATAATGACGAAAGGCAGCCTGAAAATCCGTTTGCCGGGTTTTCAGGCCGCCTTGAATATTTGCCGATTGCGGATACCGCCGCCAGCTACAAACTATTTTTCAGGCTGCCTCTAAATGCCGTCTGAAAGGCAACAGGCAGCCTGAAAACGCATCAAGCAGCGGCAAATCAAAAGGTGAGCATTTTGGCTCACCTAGTTTATTTACGGACGCCGTTTCAGGCTGCCTTTTTGCTAATCCAGCCCTATTGTTTCCTGCGCGTACTCCCAATCCGCTGCATCAATCAACAACTCCCAATCACCCGCTTGCAGCACGCGCTCGTTTTCAGGCTGCCTTGCCAGTTCATCGCATACGGCCTGCCAATAATAGCCATCCGCCCGTGCGCTTTTGCTGTTTGTTGTCGCCCTATTCTGCTGCACACGCATTGTTGCGCCCTGTTTTGTGGTGTATTCCGCACCGTGTTCCAGCAGCAGCCAAACGCTGCCTTCTGCGGTGCAGCGGTGTTCGTGTTGGTATTCGTAACACCAGCCCACTGCCGTTTGTCCGCCCTCATCCAGCGACAAGGCGGCGGCAAACAGCGGATAAAATTGCCTGCTTGGGTGGTTATCGGTGGGGATGAATGCGGTGGTGCCGCTGCTGCCGAGCACTTGGGCAGCGTGGAAGGCAGGGGCGTTATGCAGATTGGCGATGAAATCAAAGGGCATGGCGGCGTGGTTGAACACGTTGTCTGCCATTTTTTCAAATACCGATGGCGATGAAAACGGTGCGGCGGCATAGACGGCGCAGTCGGGCGCGATGCGGTGGTTTTGTTTGAGCAGGCTCGCACCGAGTGCGGCAATCAGGCTCAGGCGGCTGAAACGGCGCGGGTCAAGACCGCTTTGCTGTTGCAGCGCGGTTTTGAGCTGTTTGGTGGGGATTGATGCGTCGGTATCAAAACGGGCGACGGCGGTGATGCGGTGGTTTAAATGGATGATGCCCATTGCCAGATGCCTGCGGTGTTGCTGCCGCCGAAGCCGAAGTGGTTGGCGAGGCAGTAGAGATTGTTTGTGGGAGAGATGCTGCGCCCGTGAATATCGGCAAGGGTGCGGTTGCGGAGCGATTGGGCGATCAAGGCGATTTCCAGCGCGGCACTTGCGCCGAGCGTGTGTCCGATTTGCGGTTTGAACGCGACCAGCGGGGGAAGCGTGCCCAATACGCTGTTTAAGGCGGCAAGCTCGGCGCTGTCGGTGTCTGCTGTGCCGATGCCGTGGGTTTTAATTAGCGCAATCTCGCTCGGAGCGATGTTTGCTTGTTGCAGCACGCGGCGAATCAGGCTTGTTTGCGCTTCGGTGTCGCTTTGCACCAGCGCTTTGCCCGTATTGGCGGCGGCGGCGATGAGTTTCAGGCTGCCTGAACGGGCTGGCGCATCGGCAGAGAGTGCCAACGCTGCCACGCCTTCGCCCAATATCAAGCCGTCGCCGCCGAAGGGTTGATAGTCGTGGGTAAACAAGCCCAAGCTGTGAAAATGCAGCAGCGTGAGACGGTTGAAATTTTCTATGCCCAGCACAAACGCGCGTTTTGCCAAGCCGTGCGACAAGAAGTGGTGCGCCTGCATCAGGGCGTGGGCGGACGAGGTGCAGGCGGTGGCAGTGTTGAATATGTTGCGGTTACCGCTGCGGCGGGCAAGGTCGTCGGCAAGATAGAGCAGATGGTTTTCCAGAGGCGGAAGATGGGTGGCGCGGCGGTTTTCGTATTCGGAAATCAGATAGGCGCTGGATGCGATGAACACGGGCGCGCTGTGCCAGCTTTCAGGCTGCCAGCCTGCTTGTTCGGCGGCGCGGCGTAAATGTTGTTCGGCGGTGTCGGCAAGCTCGGCACGCGAAAGGCTGTCGGCGGTGAAGGCGCGGTAGTATTGGGCTTGCTGCGGCTGCGCCAAAAAGGTGAAATCCACCGTTTCAGGCTGCCTGAAAGCGCGTTGCGTGTTCGCTGCACACGTTGCCGCTGCGCCGTGCAGCCAAGTCATGCGCCATGCTCCGCGCGGACAAACGCCGCCAAATCGCGCACGCACATCATATGCTTGCGCACCATGCGGTCGCCCTGCAACCGCACGCGAAAATGCTGCTGCAATGCCACGCTGATTTGCAGCGCGTCCAGCGAATCCAAGCCGATGGGGCTGTTGTCGCCAAACAGCATGAGGTCGTCTGAAAAATCGGGCAGGTCAATCGCATCGGTTTTCTCGGCTTCCTGCAAGATGAGTTTTTTTAACTCGGTTTCTAGGGCTTCGGGGGCTAGGGTGAAGGTGTAGGGCATGGGGGCTTTCGTGGAAGAGATGGTTTTCAGATAGCCTTTAAGGCAGCCTGAAAACAGGTTTTTCAGATGATGTTTCGGTTTGGGCTTGGCGGAAACCCGCTTTGCCGTTTTCAGGCTGCCTTAGAATAAGTTGATTCGTTTTCCATCTTTGCCTTTTCGGACATCGGAAATCAAATCGTTAATGAGTTGCGTATTAAATTGCGCTGAAAACGAAATAATCTTTTCTCTGCTTTTCTCGGAATACAAATAGGAAGCGGCAAGAAGATACATAAACGGGCTTGTGATTTGTCCCATGTTTTCAAGGTAAGGCGCTTGGGTAATCTGCGCCATAATTTTGTTGAAATCGTCATCTTCCAGCTTGATTTTGGTCATATAAATCGCTGCACACACGAAGGGTTTTCAGCTTCAAACGTTTCATACAAAAAAGACAAATCTTGGTTTTTCACAATGCCCAGATACACAATCGCCAATGCCAGCGTTCTATACAAAATGGTTGTATCGTATTTTCTGCTGATAAGCTGTTTCAGATAGTCAATTTCTTCTACACACTCCATCGCGGCAATCGCATAGATTAAATACATCTGTGTTTCCCAAGCTCTGGGTTTTTCTATTTCTGCTTCTAACGCGCGATGCAGTAACGCGCCATAGCCTTTAAGCCGCTCTTTCAGAATTTTTTGGCTGCTTTTTTGACTAAGGGGGAGCGATTGGATGCCAAATCGTCTTGGTAATGCACAGATATTCCTATGAGTACGTAGTTTGGGGCAAGACCATAGCGGCGTATGGTTTGGCACGCTGTTCAGGCAGCCTGAAACTCAAAACCGCACCTGCGTTCGCAATTGGCGATGATAAACCAGCGTTGCCAGCATCAGGGAAACCACCGCAAATCCTGCCAACAGCGCCAAATAAGGCATGATGCCGTCCCAACCGCTGCGGTTGAGCAGCAAAGCCTGAAACGCTTTCAAGCCCCATGCCATCGGCGAGACCCAAGTCAGCTGCTGCATGGCTTCGGGCATCACATGGGCAGGCACCATAATGCCGCCGAGTGCCGCCATCAGGATAATGCCGCCGCCGCCCAACACTACCGCGTGTTCTGTAGATTTGGCGCACACGCTAATCAACAGCGCATAGCCAAGCGCAGCGGCGGAGACAGCGGCAGACAACAGCGCATAAGGCGCAAGGCTGCCGTTTAACAGCAACGCGCTCACGCCGATTTCAGGCAGCAGATAACGCCCAAGCAGCAGCATCCCCGCAAACTGCAATTGATTAATCAGAAAATACGGCACGAGTTTTGCCGCAATCAGCCCCGCCGCGCCCGCACGCGCCAGCCGCAGCCGCGTAATCGTGTTGGTCTGTCGCTCCAAAGCCATCACGTTAGACAGCGGAATCATGATGAAAAACATACCGAAAATCAGCCATGCCGGCACGCTGTGCTGCACCGCGTTTGGCTTGATTACCGCGCCGCCGTGCGCGCTCAAATAATGCTCTTCCAGCATCGGGCGCTGCAAAAATGTGCTAACCGCATCCAGCTGCGCGGCATTTTCTTGGTTAATTTTCTGCTGGATTTCTGTGCGGATATTCGCGGGCAGTTTGCTGTCGTTGATTTGGATGCCGCTGCCGTCAAAATACGCATTGATGCGCGTTTCGGTGTAATGCTGGCGCAACACGCCTTTAACCGCCGCCAGCCACGAAGGCTCGGCATCGGGCGCAACGTAAATCTGCAAGGGTTGGTTGCCGGCAAGATTGTCGGCAATGCGGTTGGGATTGTGCAAAACCAGTTGAAATTGCTTGTTGTGCAAACCGTTTTGCGCTTCGGCGAGCTTTTCAGGCTGCATCAGGGCTACCTGAATATCGTCTTGCGCCAAAGCGGCGGCAAATTGCGTGTTGATTTTGTCGTTAGCAACGCCCACCAGCGCAATGCGGCTGCCGTGGTGCGGGTCGGCATCGCGGCTTAACGCCAGCGACATAATCAGCATAAAGGTAATCGGCATCACAAACAAAACCGCCAAACCGTGCAAATCGCGGCTGAGCAGTTTCAATTCTTTAACCAAAGAAGCGGCAATCATGGCTGTTCCGTTTCGCGGCGCAAAAAGTCTAAATAAAACGCTTCCAGCGAGCCGTGCCCTTGCTGGAAATAGCGAATTTGCGTGCCGCTCTGCTGCAAAGCCGCATACACCGCCGCCGCGTCTTGCTGCGTTTGCATCATGCCGCGATTGTCCAACGGCGCAGCTTGGAGCATGGCTAGGGTTTCAGGCTGCAACATGGGTTCGGTGATAAAGCGCACGGTTTGCCCCTGCGCGTTTAAGAGCTCGTTCAGGCTGCCCTGATACACCAGATGCCCGTGTTGCAGCAGCGCAATTTTGCTGCAAAGCTGCTCAATTTCGGGCAGATAGTGCGAGGTGTACACCACCGTTACCCCCTGCCGCGTCAAATCCGCCACGCTGTCCAAAATAAAGCGGCGCGACTGCGGGTCGATGCCCACGGTAATCTCGTCGAGAAACACCAGCTGCGGCGCGTTGACCAGCCCGACGGCAAAGTTCAGACGGCGTTTCAGCCCGCCCGAAAGATGCTTGGCGGCTTTGTGCGCGTGTTCCTGCAAGCCCGCCTGTTCTATTAGACCGCGCAGCTTGTTCTTATCGCGCATTTTGTAAAGCGAGGCGAAAAACAGCAGGTTGTCCCACACCGAAAGCTGCGGATAAAACGCGAAATCCTGCGGTACCAGCCCGATTTTCTGCCGCTCGACGCGGGAAAGGCGGTGCAGCGGTTTGCCGTCAAACAAAACCGCACCGTGGCGCACCGGCTGCAAGCCCGCCAGCAGCGACATCAGTGTGGTTTTGCCTGCGCCGTTGTGTCCGAGCAGCCCTAGGCATTCGCCCGTTGCGATTTCAAACGACACGTTATCCAGCGCAAGCGCGGCGGCGCGGGGATATTGGTGGGAAAGGGATTGGATTTGAATCATGGAAAACCCGTTTTCAGGCTGCCTTGCGTTTCAGTTCCCGCCACAGTGCTTCTTCTTTATCGGCAATCTGGCGCAAGAACGCGGCGATTTCGGTGCAGCCGTTGGCAGACGGTTTTTTGCATTGCTTCACGCACATGGCAGCAAATTGCCGCCACTCGTCGCCGATGGCGGTCATGGTGGCTGAGGCAGCCTGAAAAGCGGGTTCGCGGCAGATTTCGGCGGCTTGTTCTAGGAAATAGGCGTAGATGTAGCGAAAGCCTGCGCCGCCCGTGCCGATTTCTTCCTGCATTCGCACGAGATGTCCGAGAAAGAGTTTTTGGTATTTTTCATTGTGTTTGGCGGGCAGGTTTTCAATGTGTTGCGCCACTGTGCGGATGCCTTTAACGCCGACAAAAAACACGGGGGCGAGCATTTGTTTGGCGTTTTTGCGGATGGCGCGGCGGATGATGGCGGGCAGCTTAGCAGCGGTGTTTTCAGGCTGCCCTTGTGTGTTTAGGGTGTACATCATGCCTTTGGCGGCGAGTGCGCCTTTGACAAAACGGGCGCGCTGCAAATCGTTGCTCGGGCAGCGTTGCACGCTTTCAAACACGGGGTCGCTGATTAAATAATCATCGCCGTCTTTGCCATAAACCAAGAGATTGTGGGCGTTGAAGTGAAAGCGCATTTGCTCGGGAAAATAAGGTAGCCAGTAAACGGAGGTTTGCAAGCCTGCGAGCTTGCCGGCGGCAAGCGCGTTATCCAGCGCGGCTTTGCCCTCTTCGGGGCGGGCGAATTTCTGCACGCTGAGTTTCAGCCCGAGCGCCCGGCTGGTGCGTTTGATGATGCTGCGCGGCGGGCAGCGGTAGGAAACCAGCGGCATGCCGTTAAGTTTGACAACGGGCAGCCACACGAAGGTGAGCGCATGGGCGATACCGAAAACGAGGGCTTCGTTGAGCGGGTAGCCGCTGTGGTTGAGCAGGGTGGACATCACGCCGCTTTCGCAATGGGCGGTGTGCTGGTGGGGGAAATCGGTCATAAAGGGTCTCGAAGGTTTCAGGCTGCCTGAAACGGTTAATCGGTTTGTTTGAGCTGTTCTACGCTGAGGTTGAGTGCGTCGGCGTATTGCTGCAACGTGCGCGCGGGCAGCTTGGCAAACACATCGGGGCGCAGGTGGCGGCGCGTTTGCCATTGCCAGAAGCCTGCGGCGGTGGCCAGGCTGGCAATGTCGTGACGGGCGCGGTACATCTGGTAATACAGCGGGGAAAATTCGCCGCGCAACACAGCGGCGCGGGCGGCTTCGGTTTGCGCGTCCAGTTCGTGCACGGCAAGCGCGGTGGCGTAGGCTTCGTCTGCCCAGCCGCTGCTGGTGGCGGCTTGGTAATGCCCGCCGTGCGTGCCGTAGATGATTTTTTTGTGTCCGCCGTAGCTTTCGCTTTGGTCTTGGGGGATGTCGTTGATGTCCATTTTCAGGCTGCCTCCAACAGCATAAAACAAGTAGAAAACCGCCCGCTTTCGGGGATGTAGCACAGCACTTTTTGCCCGCGCTCAATGGGGAAACGGCGCATAAATTCTTCCAGAATGATGTAAATGGAAGCTGAGCCTGTGTTGCCTTTTGTGGCGAGGTTGGTGAACCATTTTTCCTGCGCAATCGGCAAGCCTGCGTTGGCCAGCCCTGCGGCGACTTTGTCGCGGAAAAAGCCTGATGAGTAATGCGGCAAAAACCAGTCTATGTCTTCGGCTTTCAGGCTGCGTTTTGCCATGATTTGCGCGAGTGGTTTTTCTACGGTGTAGCGGATGATGTGTTCGTTGAGCAGTTTGACATCTTGCTTCACCGCCATGATGCTGCTTTGCGCGCGCTCGTCTGCGCCGACGGTTTTCCAGCCGTGGAATGCGCCGTCGCGGATTTCTGCGCCCGCATACATGCAAGGCGGCATTTCGTTGGCATAGGACAGCAATTCAATCCAATGGATTTTGAAATTCAGGCTGCCTGAAACGGGGCGGTTGGCGAGCAATACTGCGCCTGCGCCGTCCGACAGCATCCAGCGCAGAAAATCTTTTTCAAAGCCGATTTCGGGCGTGGCATTTTGCAGCAGCCTGAAATCGGTTTCGCTTTGGAAGATTTCGCCGCGCATGGTGGCAGAGGCGTTTTCGGATGCGGTGGCGATGGCGGCGGCGTGTTCGCCTGCTTTCACGGCTTGGTAGGCATATTTCATCGCCGCCATGCCCGAAACGCACACGCCTGCCAGCGAAACCGTTTCGCACGGCGGCATATCGCTCAAACCGTGCACCATCACGCCGTGCCCAGGCATGGTTTGGTCGGGGTAGGATGTGGCGCAAGCTAGGCAAGTGGCAGCGCGTGCTTCGGGCGCGGCGGCAAACAGTTGGCGCAGGGCTTCGGCGGCGAGTTCGGCGTTGGTGTGGGTGGCGGCGCGGGTGGCGGGGTCAATGGCGTAATGGCGCGCGGTGATGCCGTTGGCGCGCAAAATCATGCGGCGCACGCGCGAGGGGATGCCGCCTACCATGCCGAGCACGGCTTCCATTTGGTCGTTGGCAACGGGCGCGTTGGGCAAAAATGCGGCGGCGCGGGTGAGATAGACTTCGGTGGTCATGATGGTGTGTGTGGTGGATAAGGGTTTCAGGCTGCCTGATGGGTTGGCAGGGATAATGGTTTTCAGGCTGCCTGTGTGTTCAGGTAGCCTGAGTGGAAAATCATTCGCCCGAAGGCTGGGCGTAATAGCGTTTGGCGGCAGCAAGACGGTGTTTGAGCAGCGGATGCAGCAGTTTTTTCAACACGATGCTGATGGGTATTACCGTTAAAATCAGCGTAATCAGAAACAGGATGTAAACCGCCAGCAGCACGCGGCGTAATATGGGCGAAACCTGCCCCGCTGCCATCAGCAGCTTGCCCCATAAGTAGAAACTGCGGGCGGCGGCTTTCTCACTGAAAATCAGTTTTTCGTCCACCCGTGCCGCACTCATGTTTTGAAACAGCGTTTCGTTGAGCGCTTGCTTTGCCAGCAGTGCATCGCGCAATTTTTCGCCAAAGCGTGCGCCGTCTGCTAATTCCGCATCGGCGATGCCAGCGGCGGGCAGGGTTTTGAAATAACGTTTGTCGCCTGTTAGCAGCCATGCGGGGGTGGTGATAAAACTTGCCGCTGTGCCGCAGGCATCGGTTTTAACAATATTGCCAATCAACCGTGCGCCGTTGGCGGCGAGCAGCGTTTTCATTTTTTCCTGCGCCGAAAGCCACATATTGCGGCAGCCAATCAGCGTGATGACGGGTTTGCCCGATAGCAGTTGGCGCGTGTTTTCGTGTTGCAAAAAGGCGGTGATGGGCTGGGATGGCGCAAGAAACCATACGGTGTAGGCAATCACAACCGCATCGTAATCATCATGCGGAATATGCGGCGGCTCTATTGGCGCGGGGTGCAAATGCGCGGATTCGGGAAAAGTGTCAAAAAAGCGCCAAAATCGCCACGGAAAAGGATAGGGCTGCTGCGGCACAATCGGCACACAATCGGCAACAATGCCCGCTTGTTGCAGCGGGCGGATAAAGTGTTGCACCAGCGAGGCAAGCTGCCCTGTTTGGGAGTAGTAAACGATTAAAACTTTTTTGGGGGTCATGATGGGTGGCGCGTGGGCAAATCGTTGAATTATAGCTTTTGTCTTGTTTTTTTTAAATGAAAGGCAGCCTGAAAGTCAAAAACCAGCTTTCAGGCTGCCTTTTTCATGCGCTTTACAACGCGTTTTTGGCAAATTCGCCCAGCGGTTTGCCCGTTTGGATTTGGCTAAACTGCATCACCGTGCGGTCGCCCTGTTTTTCGTTTAATTCAATTTTGCGCACCACGCTGTCGCCGCTGATGTCAATGCGGGTGAAAATTTGGCGCGTGATGGCGGTTTTGGGCGTGAGTTGCAGCGTCCATTGCTGCGCCGTGCCGCTTAGGCTGAGGTCAAACTGCTTTTCCAAGCCCTGCGTGTTGCCGCCGAGCAAGTCCAAAAAAAGCTGGATTTGGCGGTTTTGCCCGAGCTTGTTGGCGTTGGGGTTTGTCCACGCGCTGCCTGTCCATTGCATGATGCCGTCTGCGCGCACGCGCAAGGTGGTGTCAAACGGCTTTTGCATTTGCCAGAGCAAGCCTTTTTTGGGCACTAATGTGAATGCGCCGCTGGTGGTCATTGGTTTGACGAGCGATTTGAGATAACGCTGCTGGGTAAACGCGCCTTGCACGTTGGCAGGTTTTTGCAGGGTTTGCGCCAAATCGGCAAGCGAGAATGCCCACAGCGCGGGCGCGGCAAGCAGCATCAGCAGCGTTAAAAAAAGTTTTTTCATGGTGTGATTTCCTTGTTTGATCTGATTGAGATTGAGGCAGCCTGAAAACGCTATTTCCGCCGTTTCAGGCTGCCTGAAACGTGGGGTGTTGGCGCACGGCGTTGAGCCAGCTTTCGGGCGTTTGAAATTGCATTTCGCCCATGGCAATGGACACGGCGGCTTGGGTGGTGCTGGCGCGGGTGAGTTTTTCGCCTGTGGCGGCATCGCGCAGGGTGTAGTCAATGCGTAGGCAGCTTTCAATTTCTAGGATGTCCATGTCCACGCGAATGCGTTGCCCGAACTGGGCGGGGCGTATGTATTTGAAATCCATTTTAACAATCGGCCAGCCATAGCCTTGCCGTGCCATTTCGTTATAGTCGTAGCCGATGCTGGCGAGAAACGCGCAGCGGGCGACTTCCAGATATTTCACATAGTTGCCATGCCAAACGATGTGCATGGCATCAACATCAAAAAAGGGGATTTCCAGTTCGTGGCTGTGGTGGCAGTAGATGTGTTTTTTCATGGGGGGCTTTCTGCTGGGGCGATAGGCGTTTTCAGGCTGCCTCATCGCCCCAAAAATCGTAAAAATTAAACCATTGCAGCGGGTTGGCGGCGCATTCTTGCGCCATCATGTCGGCAAATTGTTGGGCGACGGCGGCAACTTGGGCGGGGCGATTGCTGCGCGTCCAGCCTGCGGTGTCGGCAAAGCGGCGCAATTTTAAATGATAGCGACCATTTTGTTTGATGCAAAACAGAGTGTGGATTTGGGTTTTGAGCAGGGCGGCGAGCAGCCATGCGCCTTGCGGCAGTTGCGCTTTGTGTCCCAAAAAATCAACGGCAACGGTTTTTTCGCCGCGCACGGGCACTCGGTCGGCAGCGATGGCGAGCCATTCGCCGTTTTCTATGCGCTGGCTGAGTTCCAGCATCAGGTTGGCATCTAAATCGTTCACTTGAATAAGCTGTATGCGCGCTGCACCTGCTTTGTGCAGGGCTTCGTTAAACGCTTGGGCGTGTTGGTTGTGCACGAGCACGTTGAGTTTAAAGCCTTCGTTGTGCGAGACAAGGGCGCGGCACACTTCGGTGTTGCCGATGTGTGAGCAGGCGAAAATTTGCCCGCGCCCGCGTTGTTTCACCAGCGCGTACACGTCATCGGGGTCTTCGATAATCAGGTCTTCGTAGTGGATTTTGCGTTGCCACACGGCAAAGCGGTCGCAAATGGCTGCGCCAAAGGCGGTGAACTGGCGAAAGGCGGCCATGCGGGGGAGTTTTGTGGCGGGATAGGCGGCGCGTAGGCGGGCTTGATAGCGGTGGATATGGTGGCGGGCGCGGGGGGCGGTGGCGTAGAAATAGCACACAATCAGCGCGATACTGGGGTTGAGCAGCCATGCGGGCAGGTGGCGCACCATCAGCGTGGTGAGCGCGAGAAATAGGCGGTTGCCGCGTTCGGGCTGGGCGGCCCAATGGTTGTGTTGCAGCGGTTTCATGGTTTCAGGCTGCCTGAAATGCGCCGCCACAGCATGGTGCAAAACAATCGTGCGTGCATTTTGCTGATGAGCAGGTTGTCGCGCCATGCTTTGAAATGGGAAATGCCGTCTTGCGCGTAACGCACGGGGGTGGGAATCCAAACGGGCTTGATGCCGCGCCAATACAGGCGCACCAGAATTTCGGTGTCAAAATCCATACGATCGCCCAGCGTTTCTTCGCGCACCACGGCAAGAGTGGGCGCGAGCGGATAGAGCCGAAAGCCGCACATGCCGTCTTTGATGTCGCGCGATGCGGTGTGCAGCATATTCCAGAAGTCGGTGATTTTGCGCCCGTAGAGCCGCGCTTTGGGGGCATCGTCGCCGTATTGCGGTTCGCCGCAGATGATGTTTTCAGGCTGCCTTTGCGCGGCGGCGATGAATTGGGGCGTGTCGGCAAGGTTGTGCTGCCCGTCTGCGTCCACTTGCAAAACATGGGTGTAGCCGTGTTTTTCGGCGTATGGCAAGCCTGTTTTGATGGCTGCGCCTTTGCCGCCGTTGGCATCGCGAAAGAGAACGTGTATGCCGTCTGCTTGCAAATTGTGCAACACGGCGTGGCACTCTGGGCGCGAACCGTCGTCCACAATCAGCACGTCCAAACCAAAATCGCGCAAGGCATGGGCAACGCTACCAACGGTGTCGGGGTGGTTGTAGTGGGGAATTAAGGCGAGAATTTTCATGGTTTTACCTTTACGCAGCGCAAAATGCTGTGCCCCAAGCCGATGCCGTCTGAAATTTCGGCAACCGCCAAGCCTGCGTTTTCTATGCAGCGCAGCAGGTCTGCGGAATGGAAAATTTTGCTGTTGCCGTTTGCCATGGCGGTGAAATATACGCTGGTCATGGTTAGGCAGTAGGCGGCGGTTTCGTAGCGTTGTCTGTCCCACAAGGGTTCCATGATAAACAGGCTGGTGTTTTCGCTCATGGCTTGCGCGGCGCGGCGCAGAATGCTGGTGGCTTCGGCGGTTGAGAAGCAGTCTAAAAATTGGCTCATCCAAATGGCATCAAAGCCTGCGGGAAAGGGCACGCTGTCGTCTAACAAATTGGCGGCGTGCCCGTGGATGCGCTCTGCGCCTGTTTTGCCGCGCACGGCTTCGCGCATCAAGCCTAATTGCTGCGGCAAATCCATGATGGTGATGTGCACATCAGGGTTGAACGATACGCATTGCAACGCCCAACGCCCCGTGTTGCCGCCCACATCCAGCAAGCGTTGCACGGGCTGGGCGAAAACAATCTTTAAGGCAGCCTGAAACGCGCTGTCGGAATAATAGTGGTCAAACGCCAGCCATTTTTCCTGCGTCACAGGCGGCAGCGAAGACAAGCCTTCGTAAATGGTTGCCCAATCGCCAAACACTTTAAGCCCCTCGGGTTTGCCCGATTGCAGCGTGGCATCCAAATCAAACAAGCCTTGATAGCAAATTTCTTGCACAAAATCCAAATTCACCCGTGCCATTTTGTCGTTGAGCAAAAACCAGCCTGCCTTGCTGATAAAAAACCGCTCATCGCGCGTTAAAACCGTGCCGATGGACAGCGATGCTTCCAGCAGCACTTGCGCGGCGTAATCGCTGATGTTTGCCGCTTGGGCGATTTCGGTGCGGGTCAAGCCCTGATTGGCATGGCTAAGCTGCGCCAAAATGCCGTATTTCAGCATCAGCCGCGATACTTGGAACACAACGGGCGCAAAGGCGATTTCCTGCGCCAAACGCTGCGCCTCGCGGGCGGTTTGCTGTTCTTCGGTGTAGCGTTCGGCAAGATGGGGGGAAAGGTTCATGGGATTTCCTTGGTGGATTGGGTTGGTTAAAGCATGGAATATTGCGGCAGCCTGAAAACAGGGGAACAGCTTTTTTGCCAACAAAATAATAGGCAAAACAGACTTTCAGGCTGCCTTTAAACAGCGTGATTGCTGGCTGATGCGGCAGCCTGAAACACAATCCGCCCCGAAGCGCAGGCATTGCCGTTTTGCGTGATTTTAAATGCCAGCTTGTTTTTTGCCGCGTCATAATCCAACGCCACGGCGATTTCGTCATGCGGGCGCACAAACTGCTGATACTTCAAACTTTCCACGCGCACCACAGACTGCCTGCCCCAAGCATATCGCGCCACCAAATCGCGCACCCATTGCAGTTCCACCACCCCGGGCACGAGCGGAAAGCCAGCAAAATGCCCGCCGAAATACACCAAATCCAGCGGCACGCGCGCGGTGAACACATTAGCCTCGGCTTCATGCCATTGCGGCGCAGTTTGCGGCGTGGTAAAAGCAGCCTGAAAATCGGCAGCGGCAATTTTTGCTTGCGCGTTGCGCGGTAACGTATCGGCAAAACGCCAATAGCGCGGCAGGGCGATTTTGTCTTGCGTGGCGGCAAGATGCTGTTTGAGCGCATCGGCAACCGCCGCCCGCCCGCGTTCGCGCAGCGCGGCAATGCCTGTTTCATTCAACGCCAGCCATGCTGCCACGCGGCGGTTGTGCAGGGCGCAATGCGCGTCTGCCAGCCATGGATGTTGCAGCAGGCTGTGTTCTATTTGCGTGAGCGACACGCGCTTGTCTTCCAGCTTGATGATGCGGTCTTTGCGCCCCAGCAACCTGAAACCGCCGTTTTGCGGTTCAATTAAATCTGCCGTTTGCGTTTTTTCTGCCCACGGCGATTGCGCCCACAACGCGCCGTCTGCATCCTGCCCAAACATCACGCCGTCAAACGGCTGCCAAATTTCTCCGCCGCGGCGGGAAGCGATGATGCCCGTTTCAGTGCTGCCGTAAATTTCGTAGGGGCGATTGGCGTGCGCGGCAAGTTGCGCGGCGGTGGCTTCGGGCAACGCGCCGCCCGATGACACAATGCCCGCCACGTTTGCCGCTGCTGCTGCCCAATCGCGCCCGTTTTCCAAGCGGTTGAGCACGGCGGGGCTGGCAATCCACACGCTTTTGCTGCGCGTGGCGGCGAGCAGGTTTTCGGGGTAGCGGGCTTGGTCGCGGGCGATGGCCCAGCCGAGCGTGAGCGATAGGGCGAAGCGGAAGGTGAAGCCGTATAAATGTTGCGGCGACACGCTGCCGATGGCGGTTGCGCCTGCGTGGTCAAAGGGAAGCGCGGCGGCGAGCGTGGCTGCTTCGGCTTGCATTTGCGCGGCGGTTTTCACGATGATTTGCGCTGCGCCGCTGGAACCCGATGTTTTCAAATGCGCTTGGGCATCAGCAGAAATGCACCAGTTTTCAGGCTGCCTGCTGTTTTCAGGCTGCCTTTGCGCAAGGATAGTGGGCAGATGCCATGTTTTTTCGTGAACGATGGAGTCGGTGAGGAAAATATCTGCGCTGTTGCCCCAAGCGATGTTTTCGGGCGCGGTATTGGGCAGCAGCAACACTTTTACGCCTGCGTGCCATGCCGCCAGCACGGCGCAGGCAAACAGCGCGGCATCGTCAAACCATACAGCGGCAGATTGGCAGTGGTGCGCTTTCAGGCAGCCTGAAAGATAAAACACCGCATGGTTGAACTCCGCCCGCGTCCAATTGGGCTGGGCGGCGATGAGATCG
Organism: uncultured Kingella sp.; assembly: GCA_963520365.1. Classification (GTDB taxonomy): domain Bacteria; phylum Pseudomonadota; class Gammaproteobacteria; order Burkholderiales; family Neisseriaceae; genus Kingella_B. The sequence continues at coordinate 1,891 of CAUQQW010000016.1, read as the reverse complement.
TTTTGCGGCAGATGGGGAGAGAGAATTTCGGTAAGCAAATGCATGGCGAACGGATAATGAAAATGGATGGGGAAATAGCGTTTTGGCTTTACTGAAACGCGTTTTCAGGCTGCCTTAAACGGCTGATTTTGCAGCTTGCCAACAAATGATTACATTCCAGCAAGAGCATCAGAATGAAGTAATAATGTGCAAAAATTGTAGGTATTTTCCCCCAGAAAGGCAAACTTAACGTCTTTAAAAAAATGAACGGATATACAGATACAAATGGATACGTTAAAATCCACACGTTTACCAACCTTAACATTCAACCCTGTTTTTAGGAGACGATTATGACTGTTCGCATTTCTCAAGTTTTGTTGTTATCTGCTGCCGTGGCACTATCTGCCTGCGCATCAACAGGCGGCTCTTCCGCCCCCGCTGAGCGCGAAACCAGCCCCGCCGCCGCACATACCGAGCACCATGCTGCCGCCCAACCCAGCGGCGCAGTCAATTGCCGCAGCATCGGCTCAGCTGCGGGCAGAGGCAAAAATGATGGCTATATGTGCAAAGCCTCTGTTGTGCTCAATTCCGCCGAAGCCCGCGAAGTGCTTGATCCTTCTATCCGCGTATCCTATGGCAGCACCAGCGGCAAAACCAATGTATCGCGCCAAAGTGCCAATGCCACAGGCAAATCTGTGGATGCCGCTTGCCAACGCGCATTCTTAAACGCGGTTAAACGCTTCCAATCCAGCGCCTCGCGTATGCACAAAAATTCCGTGCGCCTTGTGAGCTTTTATGACCGCCAGACCAAAGGCGGCAGCGAATACGAATGCCACATCGGCACATGGCATAGCTATGTTGTGCTCAAAGGCAGCTACCACTAAGCAACGCAACCACCGCTAGTCGGTGGTTTTTTATAGCCTGCGCTTTTTAGGAACACGGCAGCCGTGCGTTTTATGCTTTTCAGGCTGCCGCATAAGATGAATACAGACTTTGAATATGACCAAGCTAATTTGCCTGCTGGGCACGCGCAAAATCGCCCATGAATACAACCGCGCATTATTAAGCCCCGAAGATGCCTGCCGCGTGGCGCAATCGCCGCAGTTGGAATCGCGCTTGGATTGGCAAGTGAGCCGAGCTTTAAAGCAACGAGCGAGCCTGCCCGTAGTGTCGTTGAGCCACAGCGCGAGCAATGCGGCGGTGCTGTGCGCCGATCAGCCGATTGGCGCGGGTGTGGATGTGGAAATGATGCGCCCGCGCGATTTTGCCGCGTTAAGCGCATGGGTGTGCAGCGATGATGAGCGCGAATACTTGCGCCAACATAATTGGCAGCCTGAAAAGTTCTATCGCTTATGGTGCAGCAAGGAAGCGTTGATTAAAGCAGCGGGCTTGGATTTTCCTGCTGATATGCGGCGCGTGAGCTGCAATGGAGCGGACGGCGGCTGGCGCGTGGATGGGCAGACGGGCTGGTTTGGCATCACGCGCACGGTTGGCAGCGGTTTGATGCTGGCGTGCGCGTGGAGGCAGCAGAACGTAACGGTTGAAATTTTGGAGATGGGGTAAGCAAAAAGGCAGCCTGAAAATGGCGCATCCCCAACCGTTTGACACCATCCGCACGCTTGAACCCATCAGCCTGTTGGGGAATGTTGCCTGCGGGCACAACAGGCATTGTGGCAGCAATATTCCGTCAGCCCAAATTCGGTTTAATGCTTGCATTTGCCGAAGATGAAAAATTGGCTTTGCCCGCGCCGAACTGCAGCATGGTGTAGGAATTAACTGTAGAAAACCCTAGCGTTGTTTACAGTATTCCAAGGACAATACTGTTATGAACATGCACAAAAACACCCGCCTTACCCGGCACCACCGCCAAGCCATTTGGACAGCCTACACGCAGGAAAAAGAGAGCGTTACG